>CACJUO010000008.1 GCA_902596675.1 uncultured Pelagibacteraceae bacterium
AGAACCATGAGATATTCCAATTGTTAAAATTAAAAACAACGAAATTAGTAAGAAACTGCCTTCTCTCAGATATTTTATTCCAGATAAAAGTATACATAAATTAAAAAAAATTAAAGAGTGGTAAAAATTAATTCTAATCATTTAATTTAAAAAAGTGCTTTAATAAAAACCCATTTAGGCATTTTTAATATTATTGATAAATCTTCAAATAAATTACTTCTATTCGATAAAAATTTTATAACAGTATTAGATTTATTATTAAACATCCTAAAAAAAATATTTGGCATTTTGCTTGGATTATTTTTAAGAACTTTTAAAAAAATATTATCAAGAAATTGATATTTTTTTTTAATTTGAAAAGTTTTCAATTTACTAATATTTTCGATATTTTCTCTTATATATTTACTTTGTTCTTGAATATTTAGAAAAGTATAACCAGTACTTAACCTTGTCATACCACCAGCTGTTCCAATATTAACTTTATTTTTTACTTGGTCAATTGTTGGGTAAAAAAGAGGTATTGCACCCACTTCTTTGTATGTAATCTTATAATCTTTAATTTTAAGATTATTCTCAATATATTCTTTAATTTGCTGATCATAATCTTTTTGGGAATCGTCATTCATTTCTGATAACCATGTTGTTTCAACTAATGCTGTCTTTTTCGAATATGGAAGTGTATAAAAAAAATGAACACTTCCTCTCTGTTCACAATCAAAATCCATTAGATTCATCATTTCTTCATCAAAAAATTCCTTTTTTGTCTCTATTTCTACCCCACAGAAATGTTGCCAAAGACTAGATTTTTGATTATTTAAATTTGGGACACTATTAAATACCAAGGAGTTATCAAAATTTATATTTTGATCATTTTTGTGAAAGGAAATATTTTTATTTTCTTTTAATTTGTTGTTAATCTTCTCATAAAATAACCCACTATCAATACTTTGATAATGATAATTATCGCACTCTAGATGTCTGGTTTTTTGAGGCACATTTATGGAGAAATGTTTCCAATTTTTTTTTACACAATCCTCAAAATTATGTGGGAATGTTTTCCAAAAAGACCAAGTTTTATCTTTTTTATATTCATCTCTTGGCTCAATAATAGCTAAAGTTTTATTTTTTAACTTATTATTGATCTCTAATTCATATGCTAAAGATAATCCTGCACAACCACCACCAATTATGATAAAATCAAAATCTTTCATTTAAATTTATTTCCTCACTAATTAATTCGTGTTCTTTATCTCTAAGGTGATTATGGTTTTTAATCAATGATAGTTTAAGCAAGTCATATATAGATAATAATGTTTGCAATATTTTGCCACTATTACTAACAAAAATTTTACCTGATTGGTTGTAATCTTGAATTGTTTGTTTCTTAATAATATTTTTACCAATTTGCCTATAAACTCTTCTTGCTACTAAAATTGAAAATCTAAGATTTAATGGAATATCCTTTATTGAAGAAAAGCTACTATCATAAAATAAATCTGCAGTTGCCAATGTTTCTTTTATGGTTTCAAAATTATGTTTAATATAAAACCTTTTATTTTTAGAATCTTCTATTACATCTCTAGAAATATTTGTAAGCTGCATTGCTATACCTAAATCTATAGCGGATTTAAGAGAGCTAGAGTTTGTAACATTTAGAATTTTTGCCATCATTAATCCAACAGTCCCCGCTACTCTATATGAATAAATTAATAATTCCTTCTTTGAACTTAATCTTACTTCATTTTGAATATCAGACTCCACACCATCGAATAAGTCTTCTACAATTTTTGTGGAAATATTATATTCATCCATTAATACCCACATATTTTTAATTATATGGTTCTGAAATTCTTTATTGATAAAATTATTTTTGAAGTTTAAAAATCTTCTTAACTTAACATCAATTATACCTTCGTCGTCTGCTATATTGTCTAAAGTTCTACAAAAATCGTATAAATTAGAACATTTCAAATAAGTTTCTTTTGGAAGAAAAAAACCAGCCCAGTTAAATGATTTTGCGTATATTGATAGAAAACTCTTTTTCTCCATTACAAAATTTTGTCTAAGACTTTTGCTGAAGATAGTACTCCTGGCACACCTGCTCCAGGGTGAGTACCTGCTCCAACAAAATATAAACCATCAAAAATCTCTGATTTATTATGAAATCTAAAATAAGCTGATTGAGTAAATTTTGGTTGAATAGAAAAACCTGAGCCATATTTTGTATTTAACTCTTTTTCAAAATAATCAGGAGTTAAGTAAAAATCCTCAACAATATTTTCACTTAGATTAGGTAGTAAACTTTCCTCCATTTTTTTAATAACTAAGTTTTTCATTTTATCTCCCTCAATAGACCAGTCTATACCAGATTGGTTATTAGGAACTGGTACCAACACATAAAAACAATCATGATTATCAGGCGCCATCGATTTGTCTGTTGCTGTCGGTCTATGTAAATAGTAACTAATATCGTTATTTAATTTTTTATTGTTAAAAATATCGTCCAAGTGTTCCTTGTACTTATCTCCAAATTTGATTGTATGATGTTCAACATCATCGTAAACTTTTTTGGTTCCAAAGTAATAAACAAACAAACCCATTGAATATTCCATTCTTTTCATTTTCCAATTAAAAATAGAATTACTACTATTTGTGTCTGTTAATTTTGAGTAAACTGCAGGTGGATCTGCGTTACAAATAACATTGTCTGTTTCTATTCTATCTCCATTATTAATTTCAACTCCTGTTATTTTATTTTTATTTGATATGATTTTATTTACTTCACAACCTTTTAATATTTTTATATTTTCTTCATTCATTAGTTTTTCCATGCCATTTATTATTTGACCAGTACCACCCATTGAATAGTGAATTCCCCATTTTTTTTCTAAATATAAGATTAATCCATATATTGATGTTGTTGTGAAAGGATTACCACCTACCAATAGTGGGTGCATACTTAGTAATCTTCTTAATTTTTCATCTTTTATATAAGAGGAAACCAAACCATAAACAGATTTATAACTCTTTAAATTAAATAAAGAGGGTATCTGCTTTAACATAAAAGAGGGTTTATCAAATGGAACATCTGATAGTTCAGTAAAACCTTTATCAAAAATCTTTTTTGTAAAATTAACTAAATTTTTATATCCATTTACATCTTTTTCGTTAATCTTTTTTATTTGATTAATCATTTCTTCTTCATTACCAGAATAGTCAAACTTAAAACCATCATCAAAAACAAATTGATACCAGGTTTTTAAAGATTTTATTTCTAAATAATCTTTTGAATTCTTGTTAAAAAGCTGAAATAATTCATCAATCAAGTAAGGTGCTGTTATCACAGTTGGACCACCATCAAATGTAAATCCATTTTTTTTAAAAACTCTTGCTCGTCCACCTAAATCTTCATGTTTTTCAATCAAGGTTACATTATGGCCTTTAGCTTTTAACCTTAATGCTGCAGCCATACCACCAAAACCTGATCCTATTACTAACGAGTTCATAATTTTGATTTTATATTATTTTAAGAAAATGTAACGTAATTAAGTTACGAATTAATTTTTTTTAATTCAGTCTTTGTTTCCTCAAGATTTTTTTCAAAAAGATTATCTAGTTTAGATTTATCAACAGTAGTTGTTATAATTTTTTTCACAGACGCTAGGGCAATTTTAACGGAAGTATCTTTGATTTCTTTAATTGCCGCTTCCTTCATCTGATTAATTTTTGTTTGGGTTAAATTCTTCTTTATTTCAGAGGTTTTATGAAATTTTTCATTCATACTTATAACAAGTTGTTCAGACTCAGTTTTAGCTTGATCTAGAATTTTCTTGGACTCTACTTCAACAGAGTTAAGTTTAGCCTGAGCTTCATCTAAAAGTTTTTTTGAATCTACTCTTAACTTTTCACTTTCGTCGATTTCTTTTTTTATATCTCCTATCATTTTTGTTAGGAGATTATTTATATTCTGAGGTATTTTAAAATATACCAATAGACCTATAAAAATAAAAAACGATACTGCTACCCAAAAAGTTGCATCAAACATCTTTTCGCTCTTTGTTTATTTTTGATTGGTCTTCTACAATTGCTGCTATGCTGCTGCTATTTACCTCTTCGCCAATCAATTCTTTTATTAACTCAGCTGATGTTTCAGCTGCTATTTTATTTATTTTTTCACCTGATTTATTCTTTAGTTCGGATAATTCCTTTTCTACTTCACCTATTTCTTCATCAAGATCTTTCTCTAATACAGCTCTTTTTTTATTGATGTCATCTATAATCTTTTCTCTTGAATCATTAAAATATTTTTTAGCTTTAAGTTTACTCTCTAAAATAATCTTTTTATATTCCTCAATTTTTTTTTGACTTTCTTCTTTTTGTTTATCTGCTGTCTCAATATTTTCAAGTATTTGTGATTTTCTAGTTTCCAAGTTATTGCCAATTTTTGGCAATATTACTTTTGTCAAAACGATAAAAAGTACTCCAAACGTGATGATAAGCCAGAAGATTTGAGATATCCAAAACTCTGGATTAAGTTGAGGCATACCACCACCTTCAGCAGCAAATACCGTATTAAGACATGCAAAGCATGCAATCAATAATAAAATAACTATTTTTTTTAACATTAACTAAAATGCAAATAAAATAATCAACGCAACCACTAGTCCAAACAATCCTGTTGCTTCAGCTAAAGCAAATCCTAATAACAAGTTAGGGAATTGTTTTTGAGCTGCAGATGGATTTCTCATAGCGCCAGATAAGTAATTACCAAAGATAATTCCTATACCAACTCCCGCGCCTGCTAGTGCTATAGCTGCTAAACCTGCTCCTATCATTTTTGCTGCTTCTAGTTCCATTTTTCCTCCTTTTTTTTATTAATGGTGTAGATTTAATGCATCATTTAAATAAATGCATGTTAAAATTGCAAACACATATGCTTGAAGAAAAGCAACTAGTATCTCCAAACCTGTAAGTGCAACCGAAAAACTAAGTGGAAGCCATCCACCTATTACTCCTAAGCTTATAACAAAGCCTCCAAAAACCTTCATCATAGTGTGACCAGCCATCATATTTGCAAATAGTCTCACTGATAAACTAATTGGTCTACTTAAATACGAAATAATCTCAATAACAACTATTAGTGGAAGTAGAACCATTGGAACCCCACTTGGTACAAACAATTTTAAATATCCCAATCCATGTTTGATGAATCCAATAATTGTAACTCCAATGAAAATAAATGCTGCCAACACAAATGTAACTATAATATGGCTAGTGACTGTAAATGCGTAAGGTATCATTCCAAACATGTTGCAAAAGAGTACAAACATAAAAAGTGAGAAAATAAATGAAAAGTAAGGCTTTGCCTTTGATCCCGCTGTATCACTAATCATTTTAGCGACAAAGGAATAACTTAATTCTGATAATAATTGTAATTTATCAGGTATTAGAGTTTTTTTCTTTGCTCCTAGATTAAAAATTATCAAAATAGCTAAAGAACTAATAACCATGAATAAACTTGCATTAGTAAAAGAGATATCGACTGAGCCTAATTTAATTTCCGGACCAATTCTATAAACATTGAATTGGTACATTGGATTTGATGCCATTATATTCTCTTATTTATTTTTGCATTTTTTTTGCTGATTTAATTACATTCATTATTCCTGCAATTACTCCTACAAAAAAAAATATTAAAATTAACCATGGCTTAGTACCAAACCAATTGTCTAAAATAAACCCAATAATTGTCCCAACAGCAACTGCAGCAACTAATTCAGTGCTCATTTTAAAAGCATGACCCATTCCAGATGTTGACGGCTCTTTACTCTCAGAATATTTGGATTTTGCTCTATTTTTTGCACTTTTAAGGCGAGTTTTAAAATCTTCCTCTTCCATTAGCCTAAGCTACCATGCTCTCAGCTTTTTGAAGGTCAACAGCAACTAGTTGGCTTATTCCTTTCTCTGGCATCGTAACCCCATATAATCTATCCATTTTTGACATAGTTAACGCATGGTGGGTTACTATTATAAATCTTGTCGAAGTAATCTTTGTCAGTTCATTTAATAGATTACAAAATCTTGTTACATTTGCATCATCTAGTGGTGCATCTACTTCATCAAGTACACAAATAGGGGATGGATTAGTAAGAAATACTGCAAATATCAAGGATAATGCAGTCAACGCTTGTTCACCACCAGAAAGCAAGGTAATGGATTGAAGTCTTTTACCAGGAGGACTGACTAGCATTTCCAAGCCAGCATCAAGTGGATCATCAGAGTCTACTAGTTCTAATTTAGCGCTACCACCATTAAATAATTTTGTGTAAACCTCATTAAATTTTCTACTCACTCTCTCGAAGGCGTCCAATAATCTTTCTCGACCTTTTTGATTAAGTTCAGTTATACTCTCCTTTAATTTTAATATTGCTGTAACAAGATCTTGTCTATCTTGTTCCATTTTTTTTATTTCAGTTTTATATTTTTCAGTTTCATCATCTGCTCTTAAATTAACAGATCCAAGTTTTTCTCTTTCTCTCTTTTTTTCATCTAGTAATTCTTCTTGGGTCAATAAATCTGGAAATTCTGTTCCTTTCTCTAAATTTGAATAATGAAGTATATTTTCCTCTTCAACGTTTAACTCTGTCATAACTCTTTCCAATAAGTCACTTCTTCTCTTGTTTAAACCTTCAATTGTTGCACCTGAGCTAGCTTTCTTCTCTCTAATTTCTATTGAACTTTCTTTTGTATTATTTAACTGAACTCTAATTTCTGCAATATTTTTATCAATTTTTTCAACTAAAATTTCATTTTCATTTTTTTCATTTTCTGAAATTCTTAAGTTTTCAGAAATCTTTCCTTTTTTTTCTGCTTGAAATTCTGGTTGTTTTTCTAGATCGCTTAATTTATCTTCAAGCTTACTCTTTCTAGCATTAAGTTCATTAATCATTTTTTCAGAATTACTTAAAAGATTTTGCCAGCTTTCAAATTCTTGATCAATTATACTTATTCGTTCTTTTCTTTTAACAGACTCTTTTTTAATACTTTGGTTTTTACTATAAGTTTCAGCATAATCATCCTGTAATTTTTTTATCTGATCACTTTTTGATGTTAGAGTTGAAATTACATTATCATTTTCAATTTCTTTTACTTTCATTGTTAAGTAAGACAAATTAACTATACACTCATCTAAGATTTTTATCGTCTGGTGATTTCTATTTTCAGAAACTAGTTTTTTTACTTCTTCGATTTGATTTTTTATGGTTTTAATAATTTCATAGTGTTTTTGTAATGACTCAGTACTGAAACTTTCCAATAACCCATCCATTCTGCCTTGTTCATTCTTTAATTTTGATTTTGAATTTTCAAGGTCTTGATTTGAGAGTTTTTCAGTTTCATAATATTTTGAGTCTGTATCAATTAGGATATTTCTCTCTTCTTTTAATCTTTTTTCATTTGAATTAGCATCAATTATAATGCTTTTTTCCCTATCAATATCTTCATCTATAACCTTTATAGAACTTTTGATTGAGTCTATCTCCTCACTTATCCTTGTACTTTCTTCATCTAAAGACTTCAGTTCAAGATTTAACCTTTGAATCTTGGATAAATTTTCAATATTTTTTTGTCTTATAGGCTCTACTCTTTCAATTTCACTTTTAATTTTAGTCTCTAATTCACCAATTTGTTTATTAAATTCCTCAACTTTGCCATCTGCCTCATTATTTACTTCATTTTCTAAAGTTATTTCTCTATCAATTTCTACAAGTCTTAAATAATAAAGTCCCGCCTCTACTTTTTTAATTTCTTCAGAAATTAATTTATATTTTGCAGCTTCCTCGGCTTGTTTTTCTAAGTTTGCTAATTGTTTTTCCTGTTGTCTTCTTAATTCGTCGGCTCTTTTTAAATTATTTTCTGCTGCCCCTAATCTAATTTCTGCTTCATGCCTTCTAACATGCAAACCTGCAATTCCAGCAGCTTCTTCAAGTATAGCTCTTCTATCTGATGGTTTTGCTGTAACTAATGCTCCAATTCTACCTTGACTTATCAGTGATGGTGAATGAGCACCTGTGGATAGATCTGCAAAAAACATTTGTGCATCTTTTGCTCTAACTTCTTTGTTGTTTATGTAAAACTTAGACCCCCTGTCTTTTTCAATCTTTCTTCGAATTTCTATTTCCTCTAGATCGTTGTATTGGTGAGGTCCATTCTTATTTTCATTGTTCAAACTTAAAACTACTTCAGCAATATTTTTTGAAGGTTTGTTTGAGGTGCCTGAAAATATTACATCTTCCATTCCAGAACCCCTCATACTTTTTGCTGAAGTTTCTCCCATACACCATCTAAGAGCCTCAACTATATTTGACTTCCCACAACCGTTAGGACCCACGATTCCAGTAAGACCCTTTTCTATTAGAAAGTTTGTTTTTTCTGCGAAAGACTTAAAGCCATTTAATTGGATTTTTTTAAACTCCATTCAATGACTTATATCAGTTTTTCTATATATTTTTTTAATTTTTTATAGTTAGATGTATTTTCGAACTTTTCACCATTGATTATAAGCGTTGGTGTTGCCTCTATTTTGTAGTTTTTAGCTCCATTGATTCGGTCTTCTAAAATAAAATCTTCAATTTTTGAGTCTGCAATGCAACTATCAAAATCTAATTTAAAATTTGATTCTTGAATTACCTTTTTTAGATTTTTGTTGAGTTCTTCAATTGTACTTCCTCTTACCCAGCTACTTTGATTTTTATATAAATGATGAAGTATTTCTGAATTTCCATCATTCTTACAATGAGCTATCTTAGAAGCATTAAATGCAGCCATATCTAAAGGAAAATTTCTAAATTCTATTAAAATTAAACCTTTATCAATAAAATCGGTTTTTAAGTTAGGATAAACATTTTTATGAAAATCTGCACAATGACTACATGTTAATGATTCAAAAACTATTAGTTTTACTTTTGCATCAACATTACCCTCGGTGATCGACTTAACATCTGCTTTTGCATAATGTATTACAAAAAATAATGAAATTATTATTGTATTTATTATTATTTTTTTCATCTTGATTTGAATATTTTATTTAATTCTAAAAGAGATTTTTTAATCTTATCATTCTTAATATATGTAATCTTCTTAATATTTTTGCTTTTTGTCGCATTATTTATTTTGTTTTCTATTTTTTTTTTAAACTGTCCCTCAAAGGTTCTTAATTTTATATTATCGACTACGTCATAACCAAAAAATATATTAATTTTTTTTATTATTTCTTTCTTAGAGTATTCTAAATCTACTTCATTTCCTCTTTTGACCATTATATTCAAACAGCTCCCATTTAATTTTGAATTTTTATATGATCTTGGATAAGAAACATTAAATAATTCTTTGCCAACAAGAAATTTCCAATTGTCTAAAGTATTTGAAAAAATTTCACCTTTTTTGTTCAATATCCTTTTGGCTTTTTGGGGCAAAGTATCCTTAAAAGATCTTAGTCCTTGAACAGATTTAGTTCTCTGCTTAGTATTATATTTAAAATTCATATGACAAATCAAAACATACCAAATAAAATTTTAAATTGGTACGATAATAATAAAAGAGACCTTCCATGGCGAAAAAAAGTCTCTAGATCTCAAAAAGAATATTTTACGTTAGTTAGTGAATTTATGTTACAGCAAACACAGGTAAAAACTGTAATACCATATTTTCAAAATTTTATTTCTAAAATGCCAGATTTAAAAAGTTTATCAAGAGTAAGAGATGCTAAATTGATGAAATGTTGGGAAGGATTAGGATATTATTCAAGAGCAAAAAATCTAAAAAGATCAGCAAAACATATTATAAATGAATTTAAAGGCCAGATTCCAAATAATGAGGATGATTTAAAATCACTTCCCGGAATAGGAGATTATACATCTAAAGCAATTATGGCAATTGCATTCAATAAAAAAATAATTCCCTTAGATGGAAATGTTGAAAGAATTTTAAAAAGAGTATTTTATTTAAAAAAAAAAAAAGAAATTTCTAAAGAAAATTTACATAAGAAAAAAACTTTTTTTGAAGAAACATCTAGAGCTAGTGATTATGCTCAAGCTATAATGGAAATAGGTGCATTAATTTGTAAACCATCCAACCCACTTTGTAATCAATGTCCGATTTCCGAAAATTGCAAATCTTTTAAGAAAAATGACTTTAAAGTTGTTAAAATAAATAAATTTAATAAACAAAAGTTTTTTGAAGCAAATATTTTTCAAAATAAGCAGAATAATTACTATCTTTTAAAAAATAGAAAATTTAATTTTTTAAAAGATATGCCTATATTCCCTATGAATGAGATACCTAAAATAGAATTCAAAAAACATGTAGGAAAAAGGATTAATATAAAAATGTCAAATATGGACATGAGAATTGCAATTAAGATGAAAAACAATTTACCAGAGAAGAGAGATGGATTTTTTCTAAATATTAAGGATTTAAGTAATTGGACTTTACCTTCGTTTACAAAGAAAATACTTAATAGTATCAAATAAATTAATGAAAAAAATAGCAATTATTGGTGGAGGAATATCAGGATTATATTTTGCGAATATTTTAAATAATCAAAAAGATTTCGAATATCAAATATTTGAGAAAAAAGATAATTATAATTTTCTTGAAGGTTATGGAATTCAATTATCAGTAAACAGTATAAAATTATTAAATAGTATAGGATTTAAAAATCTACCTGCATCTGAGGTCAGCTTTCCATCAAAAGTGAATTTCATACAAGCAAACAATTCCAAAAAAATATGTGATATAGACCTTACACAATTTAATGATCCGTTAAATCGATACACAACACTAAAAAGATCAACATTATTAAAATTTTTATATAAAAATGTTCCAGAAAATCAGATTAAATTTAATTCAAATATATCAAAAATAGAAAATGCTAATGGCTTCAGAATTACTTTGAATGAAAATAAACGTGAAGAATTTGATTATTTGATAATTGCTGATGGTATTTTTTCAAAAACGAAGTCATTAATATTAAATGAAATTACAAATCCAGAATATAACCTTTATGTTGCACTTAGGGGTAAATTAACAGGTCATTATGGTAGTGATATTTCAATATACATGGGATCAAATAGTCACTATGTGACCTATCCTGTAAATCAAAATAATGAACATAATTTTGTAGCTATTATTAAAAAAAAATTACCATCAGATGAATTAAAAAATTATGATTTATTCAAATCTAAGGAATTTTTAGCATCTTTAGTATCAGGTTTGCAAAAAACATCTCAAATAACCTTGGAAAATTTAAGTGAATTGAAATCATTTCCTGTTTACGTTAGTAGCGACTTTCCAAGTCTAAATAAAAAAAATATATTTTTGTCAGGTGATGCTTTATTCACTTTCCCCCCATCATTTGCTCAAGGAGCTTCCCAAAGCATTGAAACAGCAAACGATATATTAAAAAGTATTTTGAGTGGTACAAATGAATTCTATCAAGAGAGGATTCGTAGAATTTCTTCTATAAATAATAAATCAAAGTTAAACCATTTTTCATTTCAATTATCAAATCCCATCAATATTTTTATTAGGAATAAAATTTTGAAATATCTCTCAAAAAATGAAACATTTCTTGAAAATTATTTGGGAAAAATTTACAGAGCTTAATTAGTAGGTCTTAATCTTTGTCTTAATTCATCAATTGGTTTTAAAGAATTTCCAGATTTGTAATGCCAAAAAGTCCATCCGTTACAACTTTCTGCACCTATAATCTTTGCTGCAACTTTATGGATTGAACCCTCTGATTGTTGATATTTTATACTTCCATCCACCATAATTTTAGCATTTACTTTTTTCTTTTGATCATAAATTTCTGTTCCAGGTTTAATCAAACCCATTTCAACTAATGAACCAAAAGGAATTCTTGGTTTTGATCTATTATTTTGAAGTGTATCTAGATATTCATCTTTTATAACATCTGTATTGTCTAATCTTATTCTTGCAGCATCAAAATAATTTTTTTCTTTTTCAATTCCAAAATACTTTCTACCTAATTTTTTAGAAACAATAGCCGTGGTACCTGATCCTAAAAATGGATCTAAAATAAAATCATTTTTATTTGATGAGGCTAATATTATTCTATGGAGTAACGCTTCTGGTTTTTGAGTAGAGTGGACTTTTTTTCCATTATTTTTTAATCTTTCTTTGCCATTACAGATTGGAAGGTTCCATGTAGATCTCATTTGGAGGTCATCATTTAAGCATTTCAATGATTGATAATTGAAAGTGTATTTCGACCCCTCACTTTTTGATGCCCAAATAAGTGTTTCATGTGCGTTAGTAAACCTTGTTCCCCTAAAATTTGGCATTGGATTATTTTTATTCCAAATTACATCGTTTAGTATCCAAAAACCTAAATCTTGGATTGTAGTACCCACTCTAAAAATATTGTGATAACTACCTATTACCCAAATTGATCCATTTTTTTTTAAAATTCTCTTACATTCTTTTAACCAATCAAAAGTAAATTCATCATAACTTTTAAAATTTTCAAATTGATCCCATTTATCGTCTACAGCATCTACTCTAGATGTATCTGGTCTAATCAATTCTTTTTTTAATTGAAGGTTGTATGGTGGATCAGCAAAAATAAGGTCAAAAGTTTCATCAGGAATTTTTTTTAATTCCTTTAAACTATCTCCATTAATAATTTTGTTTTTCAATGATTGATTGCTCATTTTTTATTTATCAATTAGACTCCAGTGTAGAGTCTTCGTCAACCTGAGATTGAAATATTTTGAGTCTACTTGTTACTATTTTTTTTTAAGACTCAATATGTTGTGTGAAGGATTAAATGTTTTTCGATGAAATCTAGTTACTCCATATTTTCTAATAGCATTAATGTGATCTCTAGTCCCGTAGCCAGCATTTAAACCCCATTTATATTTTTTAAAACTTTCTGACATTTTGTACATCAGTTTATCCCTTGAAACTTTTGCAATTATTGAAGCTGCTGATATTTCTTTAATTTTTTGGTCTCCTTTAATTATTGTTTTAATAAGATAATTTCTTAATTCTGGTGATTTATTTCCATCAATAAGTACTAAATTTGGTTTAACTTTTAGTTTTTTTATAGCTCTCTTCATTGCTAATAAACTAGCATTTAAAATGTTTAGTTTTTCTATCTCCTTAACAGAGGCAGATCCTATTGCCCAAGTAGAATTTTTTTTTATATATTTTGCTAATTTTTCTCTATCAATCTTAGTTAACTTCTTTGAATCTTTGATTTCTTTCTTTTTAATATTTTTTTTAAGAATAACAGCTGCAGCATATACTGGACCAATTAAACTTCCTCGACCAACTTCATCAACTCCAGCTATTATTTTTTTCATTAAGTAATAAAAAAATGATATATAAGAACTCTAATTATCAAACCTTTAATAAAAGTAATCCACAATAATCCATAATTTGAAAGATTAAGTTTCTCTCTCCACCAATTTATATATTTTTTATGTATTTCTATCATCGTAAAGTTAGACTGATATTCTTAATTCATCAATTTTCTTCCTGATTTGTTTTAAATCAGCCCAAGAATATTTTTTTTGTTCGGCTTGCCTTAATAAATATGCTGGGTGAAATGTGATCATTGTCAAGTATGTTTTATTATGAATGATTAAATTTTTCCAAACACCTCTTTCTTTTGAAATTTTTATCTTAGATCCAAAAAGTGATTCCATGGCTGTACTACCCATCAGAATTAAAATTTTAGGATCAATAATTAAAATATGTTTTCGAAGAAAATTCGAATATCTATTAATTTCTGAAGGCTCGGGCTTTCTGTTATTTGGTGGTCGATAATTAACTACATTAGTAATATAAATATCATTTCTTTTTATTTGAATAGCATCTAACATTTTATTCAATAATAGCCCAGCGTCTCCCACAAATGGCTTCCCTTGCTCGTCTTCTTTTTGGCCTGGACCTTCACCGATTACCATAATTTTACTTTCGATGTTCCCATCAGCAAATACTAGTTGCGTAGCATTATTTTTCAGTTCACAATTATCTATATTTTCGATTTCATTCTTTAATTCTAAAAGAAGTTTTTTTTTATCTTCTAGCTGTAGTTTAGTTTTAAGTCTGTTAATTGGCTTATCGTTAAATATATATTCAATTTCATTTGAGTTAAAATTTTCAAGGTTTAATATGTCATTTTGATTTTTGAGATTTATAGTCATAATTTTAAATATGAAAATTTTTTTAGTAATTTTATCATTTTTAGCACTGCAGACCAGCACATATTCAAGTACTTCTGAAGATAATAAATTCAATCAAAAGTATCTTTCTAATTATTTTTCTGCTTTAGTTTCATCAGGTAATCAAAAAAATGAAGCAGCACTCGATTATTTTAATTCATCTAAATTTCTTATCCAAAAACATGATAATTTTTTAAAAAAGTATGTATTTTCACTAGTTTTAAATGGACAAGTTAAAAAAGGAATAGACCAAATAAAAATTTCAAAAAATGATATTAATTCAAATACCTTTGAGCTTAACCTTCTCCTTTTAGTTGATAGCTTTAAGAAAAAAGATTTTAAACAAGCCAATAAAAGAATCAAAGAATTTCAAATGGACAAAGATGATGGAACCTACGAATACGTAATTTACAAAATTTTAAAAGATTTTAATTATCTGTTTATTAAAAAAGAGGCTATTGAAGATAATAAATATGGATCATTAAGTTTAATTTCAACTGCTTTTCAGAATTGTTATTTAAACTCACCAAAAACAAATTCATATTTTGAAAGGTTATTAAATAGCTCTGATGGAGATTATTCGAGATATATGTATTTTTATTTTGCAAATCTGATTGAGAATAAAGATCTTAAAAAAGTAAATGAAGTATCTAAAAGAATTGAACCATTAGGAGATAGTATATTATTACATCAAATAAAAGATTGGATCGATAGTGAAGATTATAAAAAATTTAAAACTCATTTCTCTTGTAAAAATGAAAATGATATTTTGGCTGAGATTTTTTATTTGGTATCTAATTTATTTTCTACTCAAAGTATTTTTGATCAGTCAAATTTTTATTTAAGAATATCAGAATATCTAAATCCTAAATTTTATTTTAATCGGACCTTACTTGCTGAAAATTATTATTTAAATAAGAATAATTACCAAGCAAATAAAATTTTAGAAGATTTCAAAAAAAAAGATAAATTATATTTTTGGTATAAAACAAAAAAAATTGGCAGAATACTCTCTGAAGATAATTCAGAAGAAGAAGCTACAATTTATATTAAAAAGCATTTCAATTCTATAAAGTCTCCAACTTTAAAAATTCTTTACGACTATGCAAATATAAATAAAGGTTTTGAAAATTATGAAATTGCTATTGAATATTACACGGATTTAATGAAAAAAGTTGGAAAGAATTCTTATGCACTCTCAAGAATTCTTTACAGAAGGGGTGCCAGTTATGAAAGGATGGGTAACTATGAAAAAGCCGACAAGGATTTGGTCAAAAGTTTAAAAATATATCCCAATGAACCATATACAATGAATTACCTTGCTTACAGTTGGTTAGAAAGAAATATTAAAATAGATGAAGCAATTGAAATGATACAATTAGCTTATAAACAAAAAGAAAATGATCCATATATTACCGACTCTGTTGGTTGGGGATATTATTTGATTGGCGATTATGTTAACGCAGAAAAATATTTAAAGAGGGCTTTGCAACTAATGCCAGACGACCCAATTGTAAATGATCACTACGGTGATGTTCTCTGGAGACTAAATCAAAAACTTCAAGCAAATTATTATTGGCGGGCTGTCTTAGAGTTTGATGAAACAGAAGATATAATGAAATCAAAAGTAAAATCAAAGTTATTACAAGGTTTAGAAAAATTATAATTAATGAGATTTGAAAAGATAAAATCACATGCAAAAATTAATTTATCTCTCAATGTAATAGGAAAAAGAAAATCGAAACTTCACAATTTAGAAACACTAGTTGCATTTGTTGATTTACATGATCAAATATTAATAAAAAAAATAAATAACAAAAATCATGTTATAAAATTTACAGGACCATTCTCTAAGAAAATTCCAAAAGAAAATACAATTAGTAATTTACTCAAAATTCTGGATGAAAAAAAAAAATTAAGAAATCACAAATATTTGATTTCAATAAGAAAAAATATTCCTCAACAAGCAGGACTTGGTGGAGGCTCTATGAATGCTGCCTCTTTAATAAATTATTTTGAAAAAAAAAATAAAATCAATTTAACACTAAAGGAGAGATATAATTTATGTTCAAAAATAGGGTCAGATGTAATTTTGGGTATTGATCAAAAAAATTTAATTATTTCTTACAAAAAAAAAACTACAAAAATCAAAAAAAATTTAAAAATTTTTACTTTGATGGTTAAGCCAAATTTTGGCTGTTCTACAAAAAGTATTTTTAACCAAATTAGACATTATTCAAAACCTCAATTATCAAAAATAAGGTCAAAAAATATTGACTTTAATTTAATGTCGAAGTTAAAAAATGATTTAGAAATCATATCTACAAAAAAATATCCTAGACTTCAGAAACTTAGAGATTATTTTTTAAATATTGATAAAAATTCATGCGTAAGAATGTCAGGATCTGGCTCAACAATCGTTGGATATTTTAAGTCCAAAAAAGCCGCACTAAATGCAAAGAAATTATTAAGAAAAAATTATAAAAACTATTGGTGTAATTTATCAAAAACTATATAAAGCTTTTTTTTTGTGATATATGAAATTAATTTTGGGGTGTAGCCAAGTGGTAAGGCAGCGGTTTTTGGTACCGCCATCCTAGGTTCGAATCCTAGCACCCCAGCCACTTATGTACAATTTTTTTAGAAAAATCTTTAAAACAAATAAAAAACTTACACCAAAAGATAGCTCTTTTTTAGGCATTTATAACAACACTCAAGTTTCAAAACTTTTTGAAGCGATATCAAATTATAATAATGCAAGTGAAATTAGATATGTAGGAGGCTGTGTAAGAAAAATATTAAATCAAGAGGATGTGGATGACATTGATTTGGCTGTAAATTTAAATCCACACCAAGTTAAAGAATGTTTGCAATCAAATAGCATAAAATTCTTTGAAACTGGCATAAAACATGGGACTATCACTGCAAATATAGGCCAAAAAAATTTTGAGATTACATCACTAAGAGAAGATGTGGATACCGACGGAAGACATGCACAAGTAAAATATACAACAGACTGGTTTAAAGATTCATTAAGAAGAGATTTCACCATTAACTCTATTTATGCGGATAAAGATGGTAATTTGTTTGATCCAAATGGAGGTGCAAAAGATATAGAAGAGGGAAAGGTAATTTTCATTGGTAATGCAGATAATAGAATTCAGGAAGATTATTTAAGAATTTTGAGATATATTAGATTCTTTATAAATTACAGTAATTACCCTCATAATTTATCAGTAAAAAAATCAATCAAGCAAAACATTTCTGGTGTAGCTAATCTTTCAAAAGAAAGATTAATGAGTGAATTAAAAAAAATTATTTTATCTAAAAATTTTTTACAACTATCAAAAGACTCTTTTTCATTAGAAATTCTAACAACAATTTTCCCTCAGCTTGTTAATCTTAATAATTTAGAAAAAATGAATGAATACTCAAAAAATATATTTAAAAAAAAAACATTTATTTTTTTAATTTCTTACTTAGTTATAGATGAAACTGATAATGCTAATTATTTTTTATTTAAGTACAACTTATCAAATGAAGATAAAAACAGAATAAAGTTTCTTATTGAAAATTATAAATTATTTTTAGAAAAAGACTATTTCAATAAAAAAAATCTTCAAAAGATTTTTTATTTTAATAATAAATCTTATGTTATAGATTTAATAGATTTAAAAATTTTCAACTCTAAAACAGCACCAAAAAAACTAATTGAATTAAAAAAGTATTTTGAACAATTTGAGAAACCTATTTTTCCATTAAAAGCCCAGGATTTACTTGAGAAATACAAATTAAAAGAAGGTAAAGAATTTGGACAAAAAATTAGATTACTCGAGGAAATGTGGATAAATAATAGCTTTAAATTAAGTAATAAAGAAATTGATAACTTATTAAATAATTAAATATATTTAACGTCTTTTATCTCAAAATTTTTAACGCCTGCAGGAGTTTTAATTTCAACTAAATCACCCTTATTTTTACCAATCAGACCCATACCAACTGGCGATTTAAAATATATTAGTTTTTCTTTTAAATCTGCCTCATCTTTTCCAACAATCTTATATTTCACACTTTCGTCAGTATCTAAATTTTGCAGCATTATTGTTGAACCAAAAATAACTTTTCCATCGTTATCTAATTTAGAAACATCAATAACATTTGCTCTAGCTATAATATCCTCAACTTCTTGTACTCTTCCCTCATTATGAGATTGTTGCTCTTTTGCAGCATGATATTCGGCATTTTCTTTAAGATCTCCATGTGATCTTGCTTCAGCAATGGCTGCAACTATTTCAGGTCTTTTCTTTTCTTTTAAGAAAATTAATTCTTTTTTTAATTTTTCCAAACCTTGAACTGTGATTGGTTCTTTTTCCATAATTTATTTCCATTTTGCAATAGGTGGTAATGACATTAAAATAGCTTCAACATTACCATTCGTTTGCAAACCAAACTTTGTACCTCTATCATAAAGTAAATTAAATTCAACATATCGACCTCTTTTTTCTAATTGAATTTCTCTTTGTTTATTTGACCATTTTTTTTTATATTTTTTTAATATTATTTCTCTAAAAATATTTTTAAAACTTATTCCTACTTCTCTTACAAAACTAAAATCATTTTCCCAATTTTCTTTTTTATAATCAAAAAAAATCCCCCCTATACCTCTTGGTTCTTTCCTATGTGGCAAGTAAAAATATTCATCACACCATTTTTTATATTTTTTATAAAAATTTTTATTATGTTTGTCACAAGATTTTTTTAATTCATTATGAAACCATTTTTCTAAACTTTTATCTTTAAGGCAAGGTGTAACATCCATCCCTCCACCAAACCATCCATGAGAAGTATAAATATATCTAGTGTTAAAATGCATAGCAGGAACATGAGGGTTTTTCATATGCATTACTACTGATATACCTGCTGCCCAAAAGTTTGGATTTTTATCTCCCCCAGGGATTCTGTTTCTAAACTGTTTTGAAAATTTTCCATAAACTTCTGAGAAATTCACTCCTACTTTTTCAAATATTTTTCCATTTTCTAATATCCTAAATTGTCCCCCACCTTCATTTGATTTTTTTCCTCTTTCCCAATCTTTAATTTTAAAGATATTTTTTTTACCCTCTATTTCTTCTATTTCTTGACAAATTACTTCTTGCAAAGTCTTGAACCAATTACGAGCTAATTTTTTTTTAATTGTTTGATCCATAAATGTTTGATTGTCTTATATTTTCTGACAATACTATTGCAACTGAAGATGCTAGGTTCAAGGATCTTTTTTTTTCAATCATAGGTATTTTTATCCTATTTTCTAACCTTTTATGTACCTTATCTGGAACACCGGCACTCTCTCTTCCAAAAAGCAAGGTATCGTCGCCTCTAAATTTAAATTCAGTATAAATTTTACTTGCCTTAGTAGTCATTAAAACAACCCTATCATTTTTTTTTGCTTCAAAAAATTCATCTGAACTTTTATAAATCTTCATCATCTTCTCATCCAGGTAGTCCATCACAACCCTTTTAAAACGTTTGTCACTGATTAAAAATCCACAAGGTTCTATAATCTCTAGAACAGCTCCAAGGCACGAGCAAGTTCGAGCTATCGCAGCTGTATTTTGAGGTATATCAGGCTCATAAAGTGCTATTTTAGGCATCGATTTAGTTTTTTTGTGTGTCATTGTTACCATGGAAAAATAACGTTTTTCTTCATATATGAAATCATATATTAAGAAAAAATTAAAATAATAAATGTCTGATTCAGAAAAAAAAAAGCCAAATAGAAGAGATTTTATAGTTACAGCAACAACGGCAGCAGGAGCAGTCGGTGTTGGTGCAGTTGTTTGGCCTTTAGTTGACCAAATGAACCCTGATGCTTCTGTTAAAGCATTAGCAAGTACAGAAGTAGACATAAGTGCTGTAGAACCTGGGCAATCAATAACAGTTCTGTGGAGAGGTAAACCAGTTTTTATTAAAAGAAGAACTAAAGAAGAAATCGAAAGTGCAAGAGCAGTTGATTTAAGTGAATTGAAACATCCCGAAAAAGATGAGGACAGAGCAAAAAATCCAGAGTGGCTTGTGATGTTAGGGGTATGTACTCACCTTGGATGTGTGCCTTTAACTGATAAAGGTGACTATGGTGCATGGTTTTGTCCATGTCATGGTTCACACTACGATACATCTGGAAGAATTAGAAAAGGGCCGGCACCAACCAATATGGAAGTGCCAAAATACGAATTTGTAAATAGCAATACTATAAAGATTGGATAAAAAATTTTATGAGTGATCACGAATATACACCTAAATCAAAAGTTGGAAAATGGTTTAATGATAGACTTCCATTATTAACACTTGCAAATCATTTGACAGATTATCCAACTCCTAAAAACTTGAATTATTGGTGGACATTTGGAGGAATTCTTACTTTTTGCTTAATTACTCAAATAATTACTGGAATTGTTTTAGGCATGCATTATGTAGCTCACGCTGATTTAGCTTTTCAAAGTGTAGAACACATAATGAGAGATGTAAATTATGGTTGGTTAATAAGGTATGTTCATGCTAACGGTGCATCTATGTTTTTCTTGGCTGTTTACATTCATATTTTTAGATCTTTGTATTACGGATCATATAAATCACCAAGAGAAGTTATTTGGATTATAGGGATGTTGATTTATTTTCTGATGATGGCAACTGCATTTATGGGATACGTTCTTCCATGGGGACAAATGAGTTTTTGGGGCGCAACAGTAATAACTAATTTATTTAGTGCTATTCCTTTAGTGGGTGAGAGTATAACGAATTGGCTATGGGGAGGATATTCAGTTGATAATCCAACTTTAACGAGATTTTTTAGTTTACATTATCTGTTTCCATTTTTGATTTTAGGTTTAGTAGTTCTTCATATTTGGGCACTACATGTTCCTGGGAATAATAATCCTATTGGAATAGATATAAAAAAACCGTCTAAGGATACAGTTCCATTTCATCCATATATAGTAATAAAAGATGCATTCGCACTTTTAATATTTTTATTAATATTTGCATTCTTTGTATTTTTCTCACCAAATATTTTGGGTCATGCAGATAATTATATTGAGGCAAACCCACTAGTCACTCCTGCACATATTGTTCCTGAATGGTACTTACTACCATTTTATGCAATTTTAAGATCAGTACCTGATAAACTACTTGGAGTGATTGCAATGTTCGCTGCAATATTCGTACTAGTAATTTTACCTTGGTTAGACACGTCTAAGGTAAGGTCAACAGTGTTTAGACCTATTTATAAACAATTCTATTGGTTTTTAGTTGCTGATGTTTTAATACTTGGCTATGTAGGCGCAATGCCTGCAGAGGGTATCTACTTGTTAATAGCTAGAGTTGCTACAGCTTATTATTTTGCACATTTTTTATTAATTCTTCCATTCTTAGGTTTTAAGGAGAAAACTACTCCGTTGCCGCTAAGTATAACTGAACCAATTTTAGGTGGATCACCAGATATGGCAATGGCTAGAGATAATTCTAACTATAAAGAAAAACTGTGAGAAACTTATTTAAATTAACTTTTTTTTTCATATTAGTTTCATCTTTATCTTTTTCAAAAATCCACGCAGCTGGAGAGCAAAATGATCTGTTGGAAGTAGACTGGTCTTTTAAGAGCTTCTTTGGGAAATTTGATAGAGCATCTTTGCAAAGAGGATATCAAGTTTATGCAGAAGTTTGTGCTTCATGCCACTCACTTAAACATTTAAGTTATAGAAATCTTGCAGAAAAAGGTGGACCAGAGTTTACAGAACTTGAGGCTAAAGCGATTGCCTCAAATTTCGAAGTAACAGATGGACCAAATAGTGATGGAGAAATGTTCGAAAGACCAGCTAAGTTATCTGATAAATTTGTAATGCCTTATGCAAATGTTCAGGAAGCAATTGCAGCAAATGGTGGAGCATATCCTCCAGATATGTCAGTGCTTGTAAAAGCAAGGGGTGGTGGAGCAAACTATATTTATTCTGTTTTAATGGGCTACGATGAACCGCCAGCAGGTATGGAGCTTGATGATGGCGTGTATTACAACAAATATATGTATGGAAATAAAATTAAAATGGCATCTCCTCTGGATGACGACATTGTAGAATATTCAGATGGAACGAAAGCAACAGTAGATCAAATGGCCAAAGATGTAACAACTTTTTTACAGTGGACAGCTGAACCACATTTAGAGGCAAGACATAAACTAGGTTTTAGGGTGATTATATATTTATCGGTGTTAACAATTTTAGTTTATTTCAGTATGAAAAAAATCTGGTCACGTATTGAAACGAAAGTTTAAAATATCTCCATCCTTAACAATATATTCTTTACCTTCTAATCTCATTTTTCCAGCCTCTTTAGATTTTAACCATCCCTGATTCCTTAAAAAATCTTCATAAGAAATTGTTTCAGCTCTTATAAATCCTTTCTCAAAGTCAGAATGAATTTCCCCTGCAGCATTTGGTGCAGTAGAATCTTTTGTAATAGTCCAAGCTCTAGTCTCTTCAGGTCCTGATGTAAAAAATGTTTGTAAGGATAAAAGTTCGTATCCTTTCCTTATTAATAAATTAAGTCCTGTTTCTGACATATTGATCATTTTCATATAATTTTTTTTTTCATTTTCATCTTCTAATTGGTTTATTTGATTTTCTATATCTGCAGAAATTACCAATGTATTTTTTTCATCAAATTTTTTTATAAAGTCCTCAGTATATTTGTTACCTGACTTAATACTCTCCTCGTCTACATTACACACATATAGTTTTGGTTTAGTACTTAGAAGTCCACTATTTTTTAAAATTTTTTCATCAAATTCATTTGTGATTAATGTTAAATCACCATCCTCATCGATTATCTTTTGAGCTGCCTCCAGTAATTTAAGCTCTTCAATATCAACATTTTTTTTATTTTTTTTATCAAGTCTCTTATGTATCGACTCTAAATCAGCTAACTTCATTTCAGTTTCTATGATTTCTAAATCTCTAACAGGATTAACGTTAGGGTTAACATTTTGTATATCATCTGAGTCAAAACATCTAATCATATGTATAATTGCATCAACTTCCCTGATATGAGATAAAAATTTATTTCCTAGACCCTCACCTTTGGAAGCACCTTTAACAAGGCCGGCAATATCAACAAAAGAAATTGTTGTATTAATTTTCTTTTTTGAATCTGAAATTACAGCCAACTGATCAAGCCTTTCATCTGGAACTGCTACGATGCCAATATTCGGATCGATTGTACAAAATGGAAAATTTTCTGCTTGTGCCTTGTTAGAGTTTGTTAAAGCGTTAAACAAAGTAGACTTACCAACATTTGGTAAGCCAACGATTCCACATTTAAAACCCATTTAATTATTGTTAACTGTGCTAGAAAATAGGTCTAATTTTTTATCAATTAAGATAGTCAAGGATTCAATTATATTATTTGTAATTGTTTCTAAATGAACTTGTTCGTCTTCATTAAAGTCGTTTAGCACAAAATCAGAAACAGATATTTTATTTTCTGGTTTACCTATTCCAATCCGAACTCTTGAATATTCTTTGCCAATAAACTTATCAATAGATGCAATTCCATTGTGACCTGCACTTGACCCACCAAATTTTGCTTTAATTTTTCCAAATTCAATATCTAAGTCATCATGGAATACAATCACGTCTTCTGCATCGATTTTGAAATATTCAAGTAGTTCTCTTATGCAAATTCCAGAGTTATTCATAAATGTAAGAGGTTTAATTGCATAAATTTTCTTATCGCCAATACTTCCAGTTGTTAACAATCCTTTAAATTTTGGTTTTTGCTTTGACAATCCAAATTTTTGGTTAATTGCATCCACAATCTTAAAACCAATATTATGTCTATTATTTTGACTATTTGGAGTCGGATTTCCTAAACCAACAAGTAACAACATATTAAATTAATTTTGGAAAAAAAATTTCACTATTTATTATTTTTTATCTGATGAAGTTTTATCTTCTTCTTTAGATTTATCACCCTCTGTCTTATCACCATCACTTGAAGTTTTTTCACTGCCTTCTGCAGCTGCATCTGCTCCTTCTGCGGCTTCACCTTCAGCCGTCTCTGCTGGTTTTTCTGGCTCTTTAACTACTGTAGGTGCAGCAACTGTAGCAATTACAAAGTCTCTTCCTTGAATCGTAGGAGTAACATTTTCTGGTAAGTTGATTGATGAAATTTTTATACTTGTACCAATATCTAAACCCTCTAAATCCACAACAAGTTCGGTTGGAATATTTTCTGCAGGACATCTAAGTTCTACCTTACGTCTTACAATATTTAGCACTCCACCACGTTTAAGTCCTGGAGATAATTCATTATTTATAAATTTCACAGGTATTTCTAAAATAATTTTTCCACCTTTGACAATTCTCATTAAATCAAAATGAATTGGCTCATCAGTGACAGTGTCAAAAGAAATATTTCTAGTTAAGACCTTCTGTTCTTTGCCATCTAAATTAATAGAAATAACATTAGAAAGAAAATTTTCTTTATTTATTAAATTTTTTAGTTCTTTAGTAGTAATTGAAATTTTTTCATTTGGCAATTCTCCACCATAAACTATACCTGGCACATTACCCGTATTTCTCAGGTCATTCACTTGACCTTTAGTTTTTGTTTCTCTTATTGTTGCTTGTATTATGCTCATAAATTGCAGGTTTTATACCGCAGTTTGGTAATTTTACAAGATTTATTTAAATAGATCTGAGACAGATGTTGAATTAGAAATCCTTTTAATAGCCTCGGCTAGTAAGATTGATATTGATAATACTTCAATATTTCTTACTTTTTTTAGTTTGTCTGAACTATCTATACTATCTGTAATAACTAAGTTTTTAATTTTTGAATTTTTTATCTTTTTAACTGCATCACCGCTAAAAACTCCATGGGTTGCATATACATGAACTTCTTTTGCACCTCTTTTTAATAAAGCATCAGCTGCATTTACTATTGTTCCTCCAGAGTCAATTATATCGTCAGTTAAAATACAGACTTTATTTTTTACATTTCCAATAACATTCATAACTTGCGATTTTCCAGGACTAGGTCTTCTTTTGTCTACAATTGCTAATCCAACATCTAGTTTTTTTCCTAAAGCTCTTGCTCTTTCAACTCCCCCCACATCAGGCGCAACACATATAATATTTTTGCTTTTGATTTTTCTTTTAATATGCTTTGCAAAGATTGGTGTAGCAAATAAGTTATCAACAGGAATGTCAAAAAAACCTTGAATTTGACCAGCATGCAAATCTACTGTTACTACTCTGTCAGCTCCTGCATTAGTTATTAGGTTTGATACTAATTTAGCAGAAATAGAAGTTCTTGGTACAACCTTACGATCTTGTCTCGCATACCCAAAATATGGAATTACTGCAGTGATATTTTTTGCAGAAGATCTTTTAAGTGCATCTATACAAAGAAGCAACTCCATTAAATTATCATTTGCAGGAGATGACACTGATTGAATTATAAAAATACTGTTACCTCTTATATTTTCGTTGATTTCAATATAAATCTCTCCATCTGCAAATTTTCTAATACTGGTATTTACTAATTTATTTTTTAGATTTTTTGAAATTTTATTACTTAGCTGTTTGTTGCTATTTCCAGTGAGAATTTTCATTTTTTGAGAAAAATCTATTTAATCATAATTACAGAAATATTTCTACCATAATCATTTAATTTATTTTTAACTGATCTCCTAGCACTGAAAAAGTTGTTACTTAATAAATATGTATCTTTTTTGATGATTTCAATGTTTTTAACCCCAAATTTCACAAGTTGCTCTTTAATATAATCTGTTAAACTGAAATATATTTTATTTCTTTTAGTTTGAAAAAATTTTTTATTAGATTTTTCTTGTTTAATAAATTTATCCAAGAAATCATTTCTTACCTCATAGTTATCTTTTCCTATACAAGGTCCAATTACAACTATTAAATCATTTAAATTGCTACCACTTGACTTGAATTTTCTTAATGTAGTTGATACTATTTTTTTGTATGCTCCCTTCCATCCTGCATGTAGCGCACTAATTAAATTATTAATTGGGTCATATATAAACACAGGAGCACAATCAGCTGTTAAAATTCCTAAAGCGATACCTTTTTTATTTGTTACTAATGAGTCACCTTTTAATTTTTTCTTTGGAACTTTGCTTATTTTAAAAACATTATTACTATGAATTTGATTTAACAATATAAGATTATTTTTATTACAACCAATTTTAAGACACACCTTTTCTATGTTTTTTTTAACATCTTTAGTTTTATCTTTAGATCCTAGACCACAATTTAAACTTTTATAAATACCTTTTGAGAAGCCACCTTTTCGATTAAAGAAACCATGTTCTATTCTTTTGAATTTACCAAGTTTTTTTGATTTAAACATTATTCAAAACCAAAAAAATCATTATTTTTATTTTTGTATCCAAAAATCACTTTGAAAAGGTTTCCCATTTGCTTTTCCTCAAGAAGTCGAACTAAAGTTTCCCGCATATATTTTTTTTCTGCATTAGTCATTTTTTTTTCTAAAATCTGTGCTCTTTCAATAATACCCATTCTTTCTAAAAAAAACCTTTGAGTAACTATTTTTTTTACTTTTAGATTATTTTTAAGGAAATATTCTTTTAACAAACTAAAATTTACTAGTGAGCTTATATCCGCCCTGCCAAGATTTTTTATCATTGCCTTATCTGAAATCTTTTTATTATTCATCACTGCTTGTATTGTGCTAGAGCTATTATTATTCAAATATCCATAATCTATAAGTAAAATACCACCTGAGAGTTTTGAAATTTTTTTAATTATCGGATTTAATTCTAAAAATCCCTTTTTGGGAAATTCAATAAAATTGAGTTTTTTTAATGTCTGAAATGTCTTTATTTGAGAAATGTCTTTTTTGTTACCTTTTATAAATTTTTCAATAATATCAATTTTGTTTTTCACCGAGTAACATTTTTCGAATAAATAGTTATTTCTATAAGAAAACTGTTTAATTGGGATTGCATCAAAAAACTCGTTTCCAAAAAAAATAACTGGACCCTCTTTTATTGAGCTGAAGTTTTTTATCCATTTAATATGCTTGTTATTTATGTTTTGTTTTTGCAATTTTTTTAAAAACGCACTTTTCTCATATAAATAAATTTTTACGGCTTTATTTAACTCAGGAAATTTTTTTAGAGTTTGAACTATAACTTTAGTTAAACTCCCATCTCCTGGTCCAAGTTCTATAAAATTAAATTTTTTAGGCTTACCCATTTTCTCCCAGGTAGAAACCAACCATATACCTATAATCTCTGAAAATAGATTCGAAATAGTAGGAGAGGTTATAAAGTCTCCATTTTTACCAAATGGATTTTTATTGGAGTAATAACCTACTCTAGGCTTATATAGAATTTTTTCGATAAAATCATCAACAGGTACAGGTTTTTTTGAGAGAATATTAAATTTTTTGAGATTTAGTTTCATCATTTCTTTTAAAATAAATTACAAACCCAATTAAAATCATAATAGCACTTAACAGTATGCCCATGCTAACGTGTCCAAATAAATATCCAATTTGGATATCTGGCTCTCTAAAAAATTCGGAAGTAATTCTAAAACACCCATAAAGTATTAAAAACATGAAAGAACAATTTCCAACTTTATAATTTTTGTTAAAAAAAATAAAATTCATCAAAATAAATAAGATAACTCCCTCTAGAAATGCTTCATATAATTGAGAAGGGTGTCTCAACTTATCATCATAGTTTAGAAAAAAAACTCCCCAATTAGAATTTGTTGCTTTTCCTACTAATTCACCATTTATAAAATTTGAAATTCTACCAAATAGAATTCCTATAGGTGCAGTGACAGACACTAAATCTAAAAATACAAATATACCTTTCGCATTTTTTTTTGAAAATAAATAACTAGAAATAATGACACCAATTAAGCCCCCATGAAATGACATTCCACCATTCCAGATCATAAATATTTCAATTGGCTTATTTAGAAAATATGGAAAATTATAAAAAATTACATATCCCAATCTTCCTCCGACAATAATTCCTATTATCAAGTATGTGATATAATCTTCAAATAATTTTAAAATTATACTGTCTTTAATAAGTATTTTTTTACAATATACCCAACCGAGAATGATTCCAAAAATATATGCTAGTGAATACCACCTGACACTTAAAGAGAATATTTCAAAAGCTACTGGGTCAAAATTATTAGTAAACATTTGTAAAATTTATTATAAGCTATTAAATATAATTTTAGTAAATAATTATTATGTCAAAATCAAGATTCGTATTCGATAAATTTGCAAAATTAATTGAGCAAGGTTTGATTAATTATAAAGATGTATCTGATGAAGTAATCACAATACTAAAATCTAAGAGAGATGAAATTGTATTTAAAATGAAACTTGCAAGCAAAGAAGAAGTCGATGTTTTAAATAAAAGAATGAGTAATCTTGAAAAAAAATTAGAAGAAAAACAGAAAAGAAAAAAAACTAGTAAGGTAAAGAAATAGTCACTTTTAACCCACCCAGTTTTGATTTATTAAAATGAATATCTCCACCATGAGACTTAATGATATCAGAAGATATAGATAATCCTAAACCAACACTTGATTTAGACTTAGACCTACTTTTATCTATTTTATAAAATGGTTTTGTAATGTTATGAAATTCTGATTTATCTACTCCAGGACCATCATCATCAATTGATAAAAGAATAGTTGAATTTTTTTTTTGTAAATTAATTGATATTTTATTTGCGTATTTTATAGAATTATCTAGTAAATTATTTATGCACCTTGTGATTAGATTTCTTCTTCCATTGAAATAGATTTTTTTTGAACTTTGTACCTCAATATTATCATTTTCATATTTTAAAATTGTGTCATTTAGAAGTTCTGAAATATCGAAAGTTTCAGTTTTATCTTTTGCGCCTGTGCTTGTAAATTGAAGATACTCATTGAGCATTTTTTCCATCTCATCAACATCTCTCGAAATTTTTGATGATAAATCTTTATCTTTAATGACAGCAAGTTGTAGTTTTATCCTAGTAAGCGGCGTTCGCAAATCATGACTAATACCTGAGAGCATCTCAGATCTTTGATTTAAGTGTCTTTGTATTCTTTTTCTCATTTTTTCAAATTCAAGACCAGCTTTTCTTATTTCTAAAGCTCCCGAAGGTCTAAATTCTTCAATATCTTCACCCCTTCCAAATCTTTCAGATGCTTGAGCTAATTTTGTTATTGGCCTTGTTTGATTTTTTAAAAAAATCATTGCTATCGCTATCATCAAAATCGCTGGAATAGTAATCCAAAATGCAAAAATTCTTATAGAAGATACTTGAATTCTCTCTTTAGGAAAAAATATTTGCAAAACTCCATCTCTAAATTTGATTCTTAAATCTACAACTTCCTTATAGGAAATAGTGTTAAACCAATGTTGACCGATTTTAGGTTTTAATTCTCTCCTTAAAGTCCTATCCATCGGACTAAACCATCTCTCAACCTTTATATCTGGTAATTTTTCATTTTCTAAAAATCTTACGGAAAAACTAAAATTTTTGTTGTAAAGATCTGTAACTATTTTTTTATTATACTCACTTTCATTATTATATATATCAATAATAGTAACTATTTCGCTAACCAAAGCTTTAGTTAACCCTTTATTTGTTTTAATCCATAAACTATCAAAAAATACTAATGAAATAGTGATTTGCAAAATTATTATAGGCACCGCAACAATTAGTAGTCCCCTATAAAATAATCTTTTAGGAAGTATATTTTTTATAAATTTACTGAATCCAGAGAACATATCCTTCTCCCCTTATTGTTTGTAAGTATTTTGGACTTTTTGGTGTTTCTTCAATTTTTTTTCTAAGTCTAGTTACTATTACATCAATAGATCTTTCTTTACTTAAATCTATAAAACTTGCAATTTCCTCTCTCTTAAAGATTTTACCAGGTGAATTTATCATTTTTTCTAATATCATTTTTTCAGTATTGTTTATTTTGAAACTTTCACTATTTTTGTAAATTAGTAACTTTTTAAGATCTATTTTTATATTACCAAATTCAATCACTCTTTTAATTTCTAATGATTTGGTTTTACTTAAAATATTATTTATTCTTAGAATTAACTCCTTAGGTTCGAAAGGTTTTGTTAAATAATCGTCTGCTCCTACTTCCAGTCCTTCAATTCTTTCAGCAGGCTCACCTTTTGCTGTCAACAACAAAATTGGAGTATTAATTTTTTTTTTATTGTCTTGAGTAAATTCTAATCCAGTTTTTCCCGGCATCATTATATCTAGTACTATTAAATCAAATTTAATAACTTTAGTTTTTTCAAATGCATCATTCGAGTCTTTAGCGGTTGAAACAAGATAATTATTCTGGTTCAAGTATTCTTTTACCAGATCTCTAATTCTATCATCGTCATCTACAATCAATATATGGGCTTTAAAATTTTTCATTAATTATTTTTTTAAGCACTTTATCGAAACTTATGACATCTTTAGACTCTGAACTTAAAAATGCATCATAAATTCTTTTCTTTTGTACAGAAAAAATCTCATCAAATATTTTTTTTCCTTGTTCTGTTAAATATACATGCTTTACTCTTGTGTCTATCTCATCTCTTTTAAATTCAATTGCTTTAATTTCAACCAAGTCATTTAGCACTCTATTTAAACTTTGCTTTGTGACTTTTAGTTTTCTTAGTAAACTTGAAATAGTTATGCCTTCATATAAAGATATAAGGTGAATTACTTTATTATGAGCAATTCCTAGTGCATGTTTATCTAAAACTTTTTTAGCATCAGCGACAGTTTCTCTATATCCATTGAATATTTTTTCGATATATTCTTTTAATTGATGATCTTTTAGATATAAAAGTTTTTTCATAATGGTAAGTTATATTGACATATTATATATACAAAGATATTTTTTCTAAAAAATAAATCAAATGATACCGTTCGATAAAAGAGAAGGAAAAATCTGGTACAATGGTGATCTTGTTGAATGGCAAGATGCTAAACTTCATGTCATAAGTCACGGTCTACATTATGCTAGTTTAGTTTTTGAGGGGCTAAGAGTTTATGATAGTGAGATTTTTAAGTTAGAAGATCATACAGATAGGCTTTATCATTCAGCTAAAAGAATGGACATTACAATTCCTTATACAAAAGATGAAATTAACAAAGCATGTAATCAAATAATTAAAATACAAAATGTTCAGAATGGTTACGTAAGACCTTTTGCTTGGAGAGGAAGTGAAATGATGGGCGTGTCAGCTCAAAAAACAAAAATTAATGTTGCAATCGCTACCTGGGAGTGGGGTGACTATTTCGACCCTAAGTTGAAAACTGAAGGAATTAAATTAAATATTTCTAATTGGCGTAGACCAGCTCCAAATACTATTCCATGGGATAGTAAAGCAGCAGGTTTATATATGATTTGTACACTATCTAAGCATGAAGCGGAGAGACAAGGGTTTAGTGAATCTTTAATGTTAGACCACGAGGATAATGTAGCTGAGTCAACAAGTGCAAATATATTTTTTAAAGATAAAAACGGAGAACTTCATACCCCAATTCCAGATTCTTTTTTAAATGGAATTACAAGACAAACAGTAATTGAATTAGCTAAATCAAAAAATATTAAAGTTCATGAAAGAAAAATAAAACCTGACGAATTAGCAAACTTCGAAGGTTGTTTTTTAACTGGCACAGCTGCCGAAATTACACCAATATCACAAATCGCAGAAAATAATTATAAAGTTTGTGATGTTATTTTAGACTTATTGTCTAGCTACGGAAAACTAGTAAGAAAAAAAAGAGCTGCTTAATTTTTATTGTCTTCAGATATTGCATGGTCAATACCTTTTCTTAAATATTCATAACCGGTATACAATGTAAGAAATGCAGAAAGCCACAATAAAATTATACCGATTGTTTGAGCATTATAATCTTGGAAATTTATAATTTTATTTCCAGTATCTCCTGTAAGCAAAACAGAAATTGAAAACATCTGAAGAAAAGTTTTAACTTTTGCTAAACTTGAAACAGGTAGTTTAACACTTCCTTTTGCCAAAAATTCTCTTAAACCAGAGATTAGTATCTCTCTTGTTAATATAATTATTGCAGCTATTACTTCATAATTTTTAATAGTTCCATCCATAACTAATAATATGAGTGCGGTTGCTACTATAATTTTATCTGCAATTGGATCTAGTAATTCGCCGAGTTTTGACTCTTCTTTAAACATTCTTGCTAAAAGTCCATCCAAGAAATCAGTAAATGATGCGATTACAAATAAGGCAAATGGAATTACATCTCCATAAAATCCTGGCAAATAAAATGTGAAAACAAATATAGGGACAATTATAATTCTACCTATTGTGAGATAATTTGGAATTTTGATTTTCATTCGTGAAAGAAATTATATATCTTTTTAGCAACTTTTTCCTCAACTCCTTCAACTGTTTTAATCTCATCTAGGCTAGCAGATTCAACAGCTCTTGCTGAACCGAAATGGTTTAAAAGAGCTCTTTTTCTTATAGATCCAATCCCATCAATTTGATCAAGTAAAGACTTGCGTATACCTTTTTTCCTTTTTGCTCTATGAGCGCTAATCGCAAATCTATGGGATTCATCTCTCAATCTTTGTAAGAAAAAGAGAGTAGGGTCGTTCTTTTCAAATTTGAATTCTCTACCATTATGAAAAAAAGTTTCATTTCCACTATTTCTGAATTTGCCTTTTGCAATTGCAATCATTGGAATATCATGAAGTCCTAATTCGTTAAGTGTTTCTCTTGCTACAGAATATTGCCCTTTTCCTCCATCGATTATTACTAAGTCTGGCATGGTCAAATAATTATCCTTCTCTTGAACAGCCCTTTTAAATCGTCTATTTAAAACCTCACGCATCATACCATAATCATCTTGTTCATTCTTTTTAATCTTAATATTAAATTTCCTATATCTTTTTTTTATAAAACCTTCTTCTCCATATGTAATTAGTGCACCTACACTATTAGTACCCTGAATATGACTATTGTCATAAACTTCGACTAAATTAATATTATTTTCTAAATCAAATTTTTTAGATATATTATCAAAAAGCTCTTTATTATTTTGGCTTTCATAAATTTTTCTATTTAAGCTATCTTTTGCATTTTTGAGTGCTTGATTTACAACTTTAAGTTTAGATCCTTTTTTCGCTACTGAAATATTTATTTCTTTACTCTCTTTTTGTGAGAGTGTTTTCTCAATTAAAACTTTTTCTTTAATATCTTCACTTAAAATTATTGAGCTCGGTACACTTTTGTTTTCATAGAATTGAGAAACAAAGGAGTTAAGAATTTCTTTAATATTATCATCTGGATCATGTTTTGGAAAAAAAGCTTGGTTTCCCCAGTTTTGTTTTGATCGGTAAAAAAAAACCTGAATACATGTTTTACCAGACTCTTTGTAGGCAGCTATAACATCAGCCTCTACTAAGTTCGCTTCATTGATTCTTTGTGATGATTGAATAATATTTAAAGATTTTATTCTATCTCTTAGTATTGCAGCTTTTTCAAAATCCAAATCTTCACTAGCCTTTTCCATTTGGTTTGACAAATTTTTTTGAATTTTTCTTGATTTCCCTGATACAAATTCAATAGCATTGTCTACCGATAGTTTATATTCATCCTTTTCTATATATCCAACACATGGCCCAGAACATCTCTTAATTTGATAAAGGATACATGGTCTATCTCTTTTTTTAAAAACTGTGTCATCACAAACCCTAAGCTGAAAAATTTTTTGTATCATTTTGATGGTCCAGTTTGCGGATCCTGCTGAAGCAAATGGTCCAAAATAAAAACCCTCTTTAGTTTTTTTTCCTCTATGTCTTCTAATTTGTGGCCAGTTATCTTGATTACCAATAAAAATAAATGGAAATGATTTGTCGTCTCTAAGTAGAATATTAAATCTAGGTTTATACTTTTTAATTAAGTTAGCTTCTAAAAGTAGTGCCTCACTTTCATTTGAAGTACTAGTAATCTCAATTTTAGTTGTTTGAGATAACATTCTTTCAGTTCTGATAATATGATTTTTTTCCAATACATAACTCTTTAATCTATTTGGTAAGTTTTTTGCCTTACCAACGTAAAGTATTTCGTTTTTAGAATTTAACATCCTGTAAACCCCAGGAAGTTTAGGTATTAGCGGTAACTCCTTTTTTATAGCATCTTTACCGATATCAGAGCTTATCATGGCTTCTTTTTTTTGAAATTTGGATACCAACGGATGAACAATCTTTCATGATTTCTAATTTCTCAATTTGAAGACTTATTTTATCAATTCTTTTATCTTTGAATAATTCGTCGAATACATCTTCCGCTAATGTTTCAAGAAAATTATAGTGTTTATTATTTACAAGTTTTTTTATCAATCTTACAATTTTTGCATAATTTACGATTGATTTAATATCTTTGTCGTTAGAGGGTTTTTTGTCTTCATAATTTACCTCTAAATTAAATTTTACTTTCTGGGTAGCTTTTTTTTCAAAGTCAAAATATCCAAGTTTTAAGTCAAGAATGAGCTCTTTAATTAGTACCTTTTTTTCATAATTAAATAGAGTTTTATTTTTGTCAATTTTTACAATTTTTAGATTATTTTTTTTCATTCTTTTCCACCCATTATGTCTGGTGTTTGCCAGTTTAAATTTTGACCGCTATCAATAGCCAATACTTGTCCAGTAATAGATATATTTTTTATAAAAAAGTCAACAGCATTACATATCTGTTCAACATCTACCTGTCTTTTTAATGGAGTTGCCATGTATTGTTTTTTGAAATGTTTCTCACTTTGCCTCTTGTTTTTGATTGTAGGACCTGGCGCAATACCATTTACTCTTATTTTTGGAGCTAAACTCATTGCACTAGTTTTTGTTAAAGTATAAAGACCAGTTTTACTGATAGTATAAGAAAAAAAGTATGGTGTTAGTTTAAATACTCTTTGATCAATTATATTTATAATATTATTATTATTATTTGCCCTTATATTTTTAGCAAATTCTTTTGATAAAAGAGCAGGTGTTCTTAAATTAGTTCTTAAGTGATGCCCCCAACTATCAGTAGTAAAATTTTCTAATTTGTCATTTTCAAAAAGTGATGCATTGTTTATCAGACAATTAAAATATTTAAGTTTTCTTTTTGAAAACTTAACAATTTTATTTACATCTTTTTCTACACTCAAATCTCCTTTTACTAAATAAACCTTTGTGCCATTTTGTGATAATTCTTTTTTAAGGATTTCTGCTTTTGTTTTTGATCTATTAAAATGAATAACTATTTCAACCCCTTCGCCAGATAGTTTTTTAGCAATAGCAGCACCAATCCTAGTGGCTCCACCTGTAATAATTATTTTATTTGCTTCCATTTCTTTTTACCTTTTTGAGCTCTAGTGCCTGGCATACCCATTGTAGATCTTCCTTTAGGGTATATTTTATTCTTTAAGTTATATTGTTTCACTTTGGGATTAAGTGTAACTTCTAATTCAGTGCTTTCAAGTTTTCTAATTTCATCTCTTATTTTAGCAGCTTCTTCAAATTCTAGGTTTGTGGCAGACTCTTTCATCTTCTTATTAAGTGCCTTGATATGTTTCTTTAAATTACCACCAACATTTGCTCCTGTACCAATTGTAACATAATCTTTTTCATAGACACTCTCTAGTACATCGCTAATCTCTTTTTTAACAGTAGAGGCACTAATTTTATTTTTTTTATTGTATTCAAGTTGAATATTTCTTCTTCTTTCGGTTTCTTTTATTGCTTTTTTAATGCTTTTAGTTTCTTTATCGGCATACAAGATTACCTTTCCATCTAAATTTCTTGCTGCTCTACCAATAGTTTGAATTAGGGATGTTTCAGACCGCAAAAATCCTTCCTTGTCAGCATCTAATATTCCAACCAATGCACATTCAGGAATATCAAGTCCTTCCCTTAATAGGTTTATGCCAACTAAAACGTCAAACACTCCTAGTCTTAAGTCTCTCATAATTTCTATTCTCTCAAGGGTATCTATGTCTGAGTGCAAATATCTTACTTTGATACCATTTTCATGGAGATATTCTGTCAGATCTTCAGCCATTTTTTTAGTTAATGTAGTAACTAATACTCTATAATTTTTCTCAATAGTCTTTTTACATTCATGCATTAAATCATCGACTTGATTTTTAGCAGGTTTGATTTCAACCGGTGGGTCTATTAGTCCAGTAGGTCTTATAACTTGATCTATAAATTTTCCTTTTGTTTGCTCTAACTCCCATGGACCAGGTGTTGCAGAAACAAAGACTGTTTGAGTTCTCATCATATCCCATTCCTCAAATTTTAAAGGTCTATTATCCATACATGATGGAAGTCTAAATCCATATTCCGCCAAAGTACTTTTTCTTGATCTGTCTCCTTTAAACATCCCATTTAATTGAGGTACCGTGACGTGACATTCATCAACAAATATCAATGTATTGTCAGGAAAATATTCAAATAATGTAGGAGGGGGTTCTCCGGGTTTCCTACCTGATAAAAATCTTGAATAATTTTCAATACCAGCGCACGAACCAGTTGCCTCTATCATCTCAAGATCAAATTTTGTTCTCTCCTCTAACCTTTGTGCCTCAAGCAATTTATTTTGTTCTTTATGTTTTTTAAGAGTTATCTCCAACTCTTTTCTAATATTAATTACTGCTTGTTCGATCGTTGGCTTGGGAGTTATATAGTGACTGTTTGCATAAACCTTAACTAAATTCAATTCTCTCACAAGATCACCTGTTAAGGGATCAAATTCTTCAATTTTTTCCAGCTTATCTCCAAATAAGCTAAGTCTCCAAGCCCTGTCCTCCAAGTGAGATGGAAAAATTTCTAAATATTCACCTCTAGCCCGAAATGTACCTCTATAGAAATTTTGATCATTTCTTTTATATTGAAGAGCAATTAAAGATTTGATTATTTGTTCTCTATTATAATCATAATTTTTTTGAAGAGTTAAAGTCATTTTACTGTAAGCTTCAACTGATCCTAGTCCATAAATACAAGATACGCTTGCAACAATTAAGACATCATCTCTTTCTAAGAGTGATCTAGTAGCAGAGTGTCTCATCCTATCTATTTGTTCATTTATAGAAGCTTCTTTTTCTATGTATGTGTCTGATCTTGGTACATAAGCTTCTGGGGTATAATAATCATAATAGGACACAAAATATTCAACAGCATTATCTGGGAAAAACCCTTTCATCTCACCGTATAGTTGGGCAGCAAGGGTTTTATTTGGAGCAAGTATTAGGGCAGGCCTATTTGTCTCTTCAATTACTTTAGCCATAGTGAAGGTTTTACCTGATCCCGTAACACCTAATAAAACCTGATTAAACTCATTCTTCTTAGCACCATTTACTAAATTTTTAATAGCTTCTGGTTGGTCACCAGCTGGTTTAAAATCAGATTTAATTTTAAATTTCTTTCCACCTTCAAGTTTTCCACCAATTTTTGGATTTTTACTTTGAATATCTGTAATTAAATCTTGATAAGTATTTTCCATATATTAAATAAAGTAATAGAATATAAACAATTTTCAATGAGCATAATATCTAACAGTCTTAAAAGAATTAAACCATCTCCTACCATTGCAGTTACTCAGAAAGCAAGAGAATTGAAAGCTGCTGGCAAAGATGTAATTGCTCTAGGCGCAGGCGAACCTGATTTTGACACACCTAATAATATTAAAAAGGCAGCAGTTAAAGCTATTAGAATAGGGGATACTAAATATACACCAGTTGATGGTACACCCGCAATTAAAAATGCAGTAATTAAAAAGTTTAAAAGGGAAAATAACTTAACTTATAACTCAGACCAGATAACAGTAGGTACTGGTGGAAAACAAGTTTTGTATAATGCTTTTGTAGCAACGTTAAATAAAGGTGATGAAGTTATTATTCCAGCTCCGTTTTGGGTATCGTATCCAGATATGGTTTTACTTGCTGGTGGTAAACCAAAATTTATTAAATGTGGTGAAGAAGATGGTTTTAAATTAACTCCATCTAAACTTAAAAAAGCAATTACTAAAAAAACAAAATGGATAATTTTAAATTCTCCTTCAAATCCAACTGGAGCAGCTTATACAAAAAAAGAAATTATTAATTTAGGAAAGGTATTATTAAAAAATAAGAATATTCTAATTTTGAGTGATGATATTTATGAGCATGTAAAATTTGATAATTTTAAATTTTTTACAATAGCACAGATAAAAAAACTTAAAGATAGAACACTTACAATGAATGGAGTAAGTAAAGCATATGCCATGACTGGTTGGAGAATTGGTTATGCAGCTGGTCCCAAAAATATTATAGCTGCTATAAGAAAAATCCAGTCACAATCGACTTCTAATCCATCATCTATAAGTCAGGCAGCTGCTGTTGAAGCTTTGAATGGAACTCAGAGTTTTATTAAAAAAAGAGCTAAATCTTTTAGTGACAGAAGAAATTTTGTTGTGAACTATTTAAATAGTATTCCAGGGATCACTTGCTTGATGCCAAAAGGTGCGTTTTATGTTTTTCCAAGTTGTAAAGGCTTAATTGGAAAAAAAACAAAAATAAAAAATGACACAGATTTTGTGCAAAAACTTCTAGAAAAACAAAATGTTGCCGTCGTACAAGGTTCTGCATTTGGTCTTGATGGTTATTTTAGAATTTCATATGCAACATCAATGAAAAAATTAAAGATTGCTATGGCAAGAATTAAGCTTTTTTGTGAAAGTTTAGGCTAAATTTAGTCTGATTACTGATTTTGCTGCATCAACTACTGAAACTTCTGGTTCTATAAATTTCATTTGAAGAATCTCCTCAGCATATTTTGTATCTGTCTCCATTTTAAGACTTAAATCAGGAACTAAATTTTTTGCACTTGAATCTACATAACTAATAAGCTTAACCATAAAATTAGGTAATTCTTTCTTTGGAAGTTTCTTGGAATGACTTGGAATGTTTTCAGCCATTATTTTTGACAATTCGAGAATTGATCTGGTTCCAGATCCAACAATTAATCTTCTACCTTCAGCCTTTTTATTATTTAATGATAAAACATGTGCTTTGGCTATATCTTTAACATGGGATATCATAACTGAAAATTTTGGAGCAGCTGGATATTTACCTTGCAGTAATTGTTTAATATATTCCATTGATGTGCAACTTTTTTTATTCAAAAAGTCTCCTAAAACAAAACCAGGATTGATACAAGTAAGCTTATTTTTAATACTTTTACTTTCCATAAGTTCCCAAGCAGCTCTTTCAGCTCTGGTTTTAGATACAAAATAATCTGTAGTTTTGTCCCACTCTAAGTCAGTCCAATCATTTTCACCAAATGTATAAGGGTTTGTTCGGTTTGGTTTTCTATACATACAAACAATAGACGATGTTTTTACAATATGTTCTACATTTGCATTTATTCCTGCATTTAAAACTCTCAAAGTTCCATCTTTTGCAGCTGGAGTAAGCGACTCTCTATCATTTGAAACTTTTAATGGAAAAGGAGAGGCTACATGAATAATATATTTACAACCTTTAGCGGCTTTATCCCACCCATCATCTTTTAATAAATCTAATTCTACAAAGGATAGTTTTTCTGTTGAAGCATTATTTTCCTCAAGTGTTTTTTTTGTTATTTCAATTGAATTAATATCCCTAACTGTACCTAATACCTCATAACCAGAATTTAATAATTCTATAGCGACATGTTTTGCAATAAATCCACTGATACCAGTCAATAAAACTTTTTCATTCATGTAATTGTAAAATTATTTTGATTTTCTTTTTTTTTCTAAGCCAAAAACAGGAGAATTCCTGAATCTCAGAACTAGTATAGCTATTGCAATTAGCACGATTGCTCCGGCTTCATACAGCAATACTTCTGGATTTATTGATTTTCCTTGCAATATTATAAATCTAGCAAGTGCTGTTATGGCAATAAACAATGGTAGTGTTATTTGAATGGATTGACTTTCCCAAAATACTCTAACCATTGCTAAAACTTCTAAGTATAGAAAGAGTAACAGCAAATCAGCTAAAGTGACTTTTTGAACTTCAACCATTTGATATATTTCTATACCGAATGCAATAACAGTAGCCCCAAGTATTATTACTAAAGCCAATAACTGAATTTGTTTTACAATATTCTCCATAAAATTATTTTATAAATGATATTCAATTAATTTGCAGCTAAATATTTTTCTGCCTCTAATGCTGCCATACAGCCCATTCCTGCTGCAGTTACTGCCTGCCTATAAATTTTATCTTTCACATCTCCAGCTGCGTAAACTCCTGGAATGTTAGTCTCGGTAGAATCGCTTTTAGTAATTAAATAACCTGTACTATCCATTTCTAGCTGATCTTTAAATAAAGATGTAGCAGGATCATGTCCAATAGCTATAAATAATCCATCTATCTTTAAATCTGACGTTTCATTAGTTTTAACATTTTTAATTTTTAATCCTTTTACATTTTTTGGGTCATCATCACCTATCACTTCTTCAACAACAGAGTCCCAAATAATCTCAATTTTTTTATTTTCCATTAATTTTTTTTGTAATAGTTTTTCAGCTCTAAGTTCATCTCGTCTATGAATTAATTGTACCTTTGATGCAAATTTTGTAAGAAACATAGCTTCTTCTACTGCAGCATTTCCCCCGCCAACAACTGCAACTGTTTTATCTTTGAAAAAAAAGCCATCACATGTTGCACATGCTGATACTCCAAATCCCTTAAATTTTTGTTCAGATTCAATGTTTAACCATCTTGCTTGTGCTCCAGTTGAAATAATAATTGAGTCTGCAGTATATTTTTGTCCTCCATCACCAATTGCTTCAAACGGTTTAGACTTTAAATTTACCGATTGGATATGATCTTCAACTAAATCGGTTCCGACTGCTTTTGCCTGCTCTCTCATTTGTTCCATCAACCAAGGTCCTTGAATAACATCTGCGAATCCAGGGTAGTTTTCAACATCAGTAGTTATTGTTAATTGACCACCCGGCTGCATACCTGCAACTAACATTGGTTTAAGCATAGCTCTAGCAGCATAAACAGCAGCAGTATAACCAGCTGGCCCTGATCCAATTATTAACACTTTTGTATGTTTAGTTGGTTTTTCACTCATACAGGTCTATATAGTAAATAATGAGCAAATTAAAAGGTATATTATTGACTGAGGGTATGCACGGCATGCTTAGCCAAGTAGAAGGCTTAGCTAAAGCTCTTGATCTTGATTTTACTCACCATAAGGTTGAACTTAAAAGTTTATGGAATTTGATTCCGCCAAAGTTTACACCAATTTCTCAAAATGTTTACAAAAAAATAAACTATTCGGATTTTGATATAATAATTTCTTGTGGAAGAAAAAGTATAATTCCATCAATCCATTTAAAAAGTATCTCAAACAAAAAAGTTTTTAATATTCACATACAAGATCCAAAAATAAACTTTGATTATTTTGATTATATTGTAGCACCCGAACACGACGGAATAAATGGTTCAAATATCATTAATACAAAAGGTGCAATTCACTATCTTACAAAAGACGAAATAGAGGAAAATAAGGATTACTTAAACTCATTTGTAAAAAAAGATAAAAGAAAGATTTGGTGCTTAATTATGGGTGGACCAACTAAATACTATGATTATTCAACAAAAAACATGAAACATATTTTTTCAATTTTCTATAAGCTTTTAAAGAAAAAGGATTTTCAACTTGTCATAGTTCCATCAATGAGGACACCATTAAATACCATTCATTATGCAAAAGAATTTTTTGGTGAAAATCATACAGTTATAATGAATGTAGATAAAAAAGCTTACTTATCCGCTTTAGCCATTTCAGAGAACATTATAGTTACTTGTGACTCAAGCTCAATGATCTCTGAAGCTGCTTTAACAGGAAAACCTATTTATATTGCAAATATTTTGCCTAAAAAAAATGATATTCGGTTCCAAAGATTTCGAAATCTGTTTAGAGATTTAAATATCACTAGAAATCTTGGAGAAGATATCGAAAATTGGACCTATCAAAGTCTTGATGAAACTAATAGGGTAGCAAAAATTATAAAAGAAAAAATTAATTATTAATGTCATTTTTAAACTCAATACTAAACGACTCAAAAAAATTTGTTAATCCATTTGAGCATTGGGAATTAAATAAACCTTTAACAGATGATCAAATAAACGAGATAATAGAAGCAGATATATCTGACCCAGCAAAACATAACCTTGATTATGATGGAACCAGAGCTATTGATGGAGGTGAGGGAAAATTTAGAGAAGGAATTTCAGACGGTGGAAAAGCTTTAAAATTTCGATGTTTTGTAACTCATGAAAATACCAGAGAATTTCCAGGTCTAACAAATTTAATTAAAGAACTTCAAAGTAAAGAAACTCATCTAAAAATTTCTGAATTAATCAATAAAGATTTGTCTAATTCTTATGTACGAGTTGAGGTTATATGTGATCGAGAAGGTTTCTGGCTGAAACCACATTGTGATATTAAGGAAAAACTTATGTCATGTTTATTATTCGTTAACAAACATAATGAAAGTGAGGAACTTGGTACAGATTTTTATGATAGTGATTTAAAACTAATTAAAACATTACCTTACAAAGATAATTATGGATATTTTTTTTCTAGCGGACCCAATACTTGGCATGGAATGGAAAAGAAAGAAATAATAAAAGAGAGAAGGTGTTTACAAGTAAATTATGTGACTTTTAAAACTGATTGGAAAGTTGATAATTAATTTTCCCAATCAAATCTAGGAAATGTATCAAATACTTTAAAAATTCCCTCAGACCAGGTGTTACAGACTTTAGAATAATCTTCATCATCTAAACTTAAACATTTTAATGACGCTAATTTATTTTCATCTTTTTTATAAATTGCAAAATCAATGGGCGGACCTACGGTTAAGTCACTTTTTAAAGTAGAGTCCATAGAAATTAGTGCACACCTTGATGCATCACCAATTGATACATCTGGTTTAATAACTCTATCAAGTATTGGTTTGCCATACTTAACTTCACCAATTACAAGATAAGGTTTACTATCTGCTGGTCTTATATAGTTTCCCTGAGGATATATAAGATAAAGCTCTGGCTTTTGTCCTTTTATTTGACCACCTATTATAAAAGTTGAACCTAAAAGCACATCATCAGTATTTATCCCTTGAGGAGATGAATGTTTTATATTTAGACTTCCCACATAAGATGCAATTTGTTCAAAGTCTTTACACGTATTCAAATTAAGTATCCCCGATGAGCTTTTTAAATCCTTCTCTACAGATTTGTAAACAGCTTGCGATGTTCCTAAATTTCCTGATGTTACTATTACTATTGTTCTATCACCAACATCATGAGTAAACATTTTTGAATAAATATTTACATTATCTAAACCTGCATTGGTTCTTGAATCTGATGCGAAGACTAATCCTTCATTTGTTTTTATTCCAATACAGTATGTCATTAGCGATTTTTATTTAAAAATGACATAATTATCAAATATTTTATGTCATAGCAGCTATTTGTATTTAGCAATTGTTTTACAATTCATTTTATAAAAAAATTACTAGATGTCTGTTTCTCTATGGAAAAGTTATGACTCAAAATCCGCATATGATGGATATTTGACAGAAGAAAATAAGATTAGAAAACATGCTAGAATAATGACTGGCATTTTAGAAAGACATGGAACAAAAAAACTTCAGGAAATTGAAAAAAATTGTCAAAGCACCATAAGTGCCAGAGGTATTAATTTTAGGGTTTATGCAGCAAATAATAGAGCAGAGGAAAAAAAATGGCCATTAGATATCATACCAAGAATTATTCCAAAGTCTCAATGGAATAAAATATCAAGAGGATTAATTCAAAGAGTAAAAGCATTAAATTTATTTATCGATGATGTTTATAATAAAAAAAAAATTTTTAAGGATAAGGTGGTACCAAAAGAATTAATTTTTAATTCACCTTATTATTTAAAAGAATGTGAAGGTTTTTCTCCAAAGTATAAAGCTTGGGCAAATATATCAGGAATTGATTTAATAAGAAATATTAATGGAGAATATCTAGTTCTTGAAGATAATTTACGTGTCCCATCTGGGGTATCTTATATGTTAGAAAATAGAATGGTAATGAGGGATGTATTTCCCGAATTATTTACACGATATAAAGTTTCCTCTATACACCAATATTCAAATAAACTTTATCAAAGTATGGTTGAGTGCATACCAAAAAAAACTGAAAATCCTCATATGGTTGTTTTGACACCAGGCATTTACAATTCAGCATACTTTGAACATTCATTTTTAGCTCAACAAATGGGAATAGCCTTGGTGGAAGGTAAAGATTTATTTGTCGAAAATGATTTTGTTTATATGAAAACAGTTAAAGGAAAATTAAAAGTTGATTGTATATATAGAAGACTAGATGATACTTATCTTGATCCAAAAGTATTTAATAAAGAATCGCTCATCGGAGTTCCTGGTTTATTTAAATGTTGGAAAAAGGGAAATGTTGGGATTATTAATGCCCTTGGAACTGGAGTTGCAGATGATAAGGCTGTTTACTCTTATGTTAATAAAATGATTGTCTATTATTTAGGTGAGCAACCTAAATTAAACCAAGTGGAAACATTTTTGTGTGAAAACAAAGTTCATAGACAACATGTAATTGAAAATATAGCTAAACTTGTAGTTAAACCAGCAAATGCTTCAGGAGGGTATGGAATAATGATTGGTCCGAAGGCACCAAAAAAAGAGCGAGAGGAGATGGTAAAAAAGATTAAAAAAAATCCTCGAGAATTTGTAGCTCAACCTTTAGAAATATTATCAACAATACCGACTATTTGTGAAAATGGTATTGAGCCAAGACATTTAGATTTAAGGCCTTTTATATTAACTGGCAAAACTTCCTATGTTACAACTGGCGGCCTTACAAGAGTTGCCTTGAGAAAAGGAAGTACCATAGTAAACAGTTCTCAAGGAGGTGGGTCTAAAGATACAATGGTTGTGGATGCTTAGTTTTCTTGAAGCGCTTTAACTTTAAGTTTTTTAGTCTTAAGAGCATTAATTGCTTCTAAAAATGAATATGCAGAAGACATATTTGTACAATATGGAATTTTATTAGCTAAGGTTCCTCTTCTTAAAGCTTTTGCATCACTTATTCTATTTTCACTATTTCCACCACCAGTATTAATTACCAAAGAGATTTTTTTTGAATTAAGCACATCTACTATATGAGGTTTGCCACTACTCACTTTATTAATTTTTCTGCACTTCATGCCATTTTTTACCAAAATACTTGCGGTCCCTTTAGTTGCCGATAAAGAAAAACCTAACTTTAATAATCTTTGTGCAACACCAATTATTTCTTGCTTATGAGAGTCTTTAACAGATAAAAATGCTAAACCTTTTGTTGGCAATGAATTTGCTGCTGCTATTTGACTTTTGGCGATTGCCATACCAAAGTCATCATCAAACCCCATTACTTCTCCAGTAGATTTCATTTCTGGTCCAAGTAATAGATCGCTATCAGGAAATTTATTGAATGGAAATACAGCTTCTTTGACTGCAAATTTTTTATTTGTTTTATATTTTAATTTGTACTTTGAAAGTTTTTCTCCTGCCATAATTCTCGATGCAATTTTAGCTAGTGGAACCCCATTAGCTTTTGAAACGAATGGAACTGTTCTACTTGCTCTTGGGTTTACTTCTATAACAAATATTTCATCCTTTTTTATTGCAAATTGAATATTTAAAAGCCCTTTAACTTTTAGCGCTAATGCTAATTTTCTAGTTTGGATTTTAATTTCTTTTAAAAGATTATCTTTGATTGATACTGGAGGTAAGCAACATGCTGAGTCCCCAGAATGAACTCCTGCTTCTTCAATGTGTTGCATGATACCTGCAACATAAACATCCTTACCATCAGAGATAGCATCTACATCAACTTCCATAGCATGATCTATGAATTTATCAATTAAAATTGGATTTTGCTCTGAAGCTCTGAAAGCCTCATTTACAAATTTTTTAAGTTGGCTTTTATCATGAACTATTTCCATCGCTCTTCCACCCAAGACATACGAAGGTCTAACAACAACTGGAAGTCCAATTCTTTCGCTTATTCTGATTGCCTCATCAAATTTATTAGCTATACCACTTTCGGCTTGTTTTAAATTCAGTTTGATTAATAGATCTCTAAAACGATCTCTATCCTCTGCTAAATCAATTGAACCATATTGAGTACCAAGTATTGGTAATTTGTTTTGATGCAAAAATTTTGCTAGTTTAATTGGAGTTTGACCTCCAAATTGAGCAATAACTCCAATAAGATTTCCTCTTGATTTTTCTTTTATAATAATATTTTGAACATATTCCTCTATAAGAGGTTCAAAGTATAATCTATCGCTCGTATCATAATCTGTCGAAACAGTTTCAGGGTTGCAATTAACCATAATTGTCTCAAATCCAGCTTCCTTAAGAGAAAAGCTTGCCTGACAACAGCAATAATCAAACTCTATGCCTTGTCCAATTCTGTTTGGACCTCCTCCAAGAATAATTATTTTTTTCATATTACTAGGATCGGCCTCACACTCAGTATTCATTGAAAAATTTCTTTGATACGTTGAATACATATAAGGAGTAAAAGATTTAAATTCTGCTGCGCAAGTATCTACTTTTTTAAAGACTGGCAAAACTTTAAGAGCAACTCTTTTAGATCTAACTATTTTCTCTTTAATTCCCGTAAGTTTTGATAATTTTTTATCTGAAAAACCAATGGATTTAACTCTATTAAACTCATTGAATGTTTTTGGAATTCCTCTCTTAATTATATTTTTTTCTTCATCAACAAGATCTTTAATTTGATTTAAGAACCAAGGATCAACTTTTGATAGTTTATATATTGTATTTAATGGAATATTTTTCCTAAAAGCTTCACCAATTAATAATAGTCTATTTGGAATGCTAACTTTTAAATTTTTTAAAATCTCTTTTTTTGAATAATTAAAAAAATTGTCCAGTCCTGATAATCCAGTTTCTAATGAAACTAAAGCTTTTTGGAAGGATTCTTTAAAATTTCTACCAATTGCCATTGCTTCTCCAACCGATCTCATTGATGTTCCAAGTACAGCTTTGGTGTCAGAAAATTTCTCAAATGTAAATCTAGGTATTTTAGTAACCACATAATCAATTGTTGGTTCAAATGAAGCGGGGGTTACCTTTGTTATTTCATTTTTTAATTCATCAAGAGTGTATCCAACTGCAAGTTTAGCAGCTACTTTTGCAATTGGAAAACCTGTGGCTTTAGATGCTAGAGCTGAGGATCTTGATACCCTTGGGTTCATCTCAATTATAACCATTCTTCCATTTCTAGGGTTAATTGCAAACTGTACATTTGATCCTCCAGTCTCAACCCCAATTTTTCTTAAACAAGCAATAGAGGCATTTCTCATCACTTGATACTCTTTGTCTGTAAGTGTTAATGCTGGAGCTACAGTTGTTGAGTCTCCAGTATGTATTCCCATTGGATCCACATTTTCTATAGAACAAATGATTATACAGTTGTCATTTTTGTCTCTAACAACTTCCATTTCAAACTCTTTCCACCCCTCTAAAGACTCCTCTATTAAAACTTGATTTTGAGGTGACTCACTCATTCCATTTCTTACAAGTTTAAAGAATTCTTTTTTACTTTTTGCAATACCTCCGCCTAATCCACCCAAAGTGAATGAAGGTCTTATAATTGCAGGCAAACCAATTTCTTTTAAACATTTCGAGGCATCTTTGAAATTATTTATAATCCTTGATTTGGGTAAATCTAAACCAATGTCAGACATATTTTTTCTGAACTTTTTCCGGTCCTCAGCGTTTTCAATTGCTTTTGATTTAGCTCCAATTAGTTCAATTTTATATTTTTTAAGTAGACCAGCTTTTTCTGCACTTATTGCTAAATTCAAAGCTGTCTGGCCGCCCATAGTAGGAAGAATTGCATTCGGCTTTTCTTTTTTAATCACTTTTTCAAGAACTGGAATTGTAATAGGCTCTATGTAAGTTTTATCAGCAACTCCAGGATCTGTCATAATAGTTGCAGGATTTGAATTTATTAATACTACCTCAAAACCCTCATCTTTAAGAGCCTTACAAGCTTGTGTACCTGAATAATCAAATTCACATGCTTGTCCAATTATTATTGGGCCTGCACCTATAACTAATATTTTTTTAATGTCTTTTCTTTTTGGCATATTTTTTTATATCTTGAATAAAGTTTTTAAATAAATATTGACTATCTTGTGGTCCAGGATTTGCTTCTGGGTGATATTGAACCGAAAAAACTGGTCTATTTTTTAGTCTTATACCTTCAATAGTATTATCAAAAAGTGACTTGTGGGTTATTTGAATTTTTTTAGATAAGCTTTTTTCTATCACAACGAAACCGTGATTTTGGCTTGTAATCTCAACTTTGTTGTTAATTAAATTTTTTACTGGATGATTTGCTCCCCTATGGCCTAACTTCATTTTTTTTGTTTTAGCATTTAATGCTAAAGCTAAAATTTGATGGCCCAAGCAGATCCCAAAGATTGGATAATTCCACTTTATTAAATTTTGTATAGTTTTAATTGCATATTTACCAGTTGCTGCCGGGTCACCTGGACCATTCGATAAAAAAATTCCATCTGGTTTTAATTTTGAAATCTCCTCAGCGGTTGTTTTGCAAGAAACTATTTTTACATCACAATTATAATCAGAAAAATATCTTAAAATATTTTTTTTAATTCCGTAATCAATTGCAACAATCTTAAATATTTTTTTGGTATTTTTTTTATATCCAGTCTCTTTTCTCCAAGTTTTAAAACCTTTCCATGAATAAGTTTTTTTTGTTGATACTTCTTTTGCAAGATCCAGACCATTTAGACCAGGCCATTTAATTGAGAAATTAATTAATTTTTTTATATTAAATTTGCCTGTTTTGTTATTTGAGATTGTTCCTTTTGGAGCGCCTTTATCTCTTATAAAATTTGTTAAACTTCTAGTGTCTAATCCAGTTAAACCAACTATTTTATTTTCTTTAAGCCACTCATCTAATGTTCTTAAAGCCCTGTAATTCGAGGGAGAAGTAATCTCAGAATTAAATATAGCACCCTTTGTCCAAACTTTGTCTGACTCCAAATCCTCATTGTTGGTTCCAACATTTCCAATATGAGGGAATGTAAAGTTGATAATTTGTCCAGCATATGAAGGGTCAGATATTATTTCCTGATATCCAGTCAAAGAAGTATTAAAACAAACCTCTCCGGTTGCTGTACCTTGATATCCAAGGCCAATACCTTTGAAAATTAGTTTATTATCTAGAACTAAAATACCCGTATTAAATGGATGATTAATTGCAATTTTATTTTTTTGTTTTTTGATCAATTACAACTCATGAGTTAAAGGTCTATACAATAAAACCTTTTTTTGCGCAACATATCTAATGTATATTTTGTAAAAAAAATATTTTTTCTTTTTGAAGAATATTTTGAATACGCTAAAATTAAATATGTCATTAAGAGAAAGTATAGAGTCAGACTACAAAACAGCTTTAAAATCTAAAGATAAAAATAAAATATCAACTTATAGGTTAATTTTATCTGGTATTAAAGATTTAGATATTAGCAATAGATCTGGGGCAGAAAAAAAAGAGACAGATGATGAAGATATTAAGAAGTTATTAAAAAAAATGATTAAACAGCGTAGCGAATCAATTGAATTGTATAAAAAAAATAATCGTAAGGATCTTCAAGATATAGAAGAACAAGAAGTTGCAACAATTAGCAGATATTTACCTAAACAGATTAGCGAGGAGGATACTAAGAAAATTTGTGAAGAAGTGGTAAAATCAACAGGCGCAAACTCAATTAAGGATATGGGAAAAGTTATGGGTGAATTAAAGAAAAATAATGCTGACAGTATCGATTTTTCTAAAGCTGGAGCAATTATAAAAGAATTATTACAGCAAAAATGAAATACCCAAAAGAGTACTTACAAGAAATAAAAACTAGATTAAAAATTTCAACTGTAGTTTCAAAAACAGTTAGTTTAAAAAAGAGAGGAAAGGAATATGTTGGCCTTTCACCATTTAAGACTGAAAAAACACCATCATTCACAGTAAATGATGAAAAGGAATTTTATCATTGCTTTAGTACTGCAGAGCATGGAAATATTTTTGATTTTGTAATGAAGACTCAAAATCTTAAATTTGGAGAGTCAGTCAAATATTTAGCAAATTTAGCAGGGATGAGGCCTTATACATTTTCAAAAGAGGATGAGATCAGAGAAGAAAAGTGGAACAAATATAAATTGATATATGCAAAATACGTTGAATTTTATCATCAAGATCTTTTTAAAAACCCTTTAGCAAAAGAAGCAAAGGACTATTTAAAAAATAGAAATTTAACTATTGAAGAAGTAAAGAAATTTAAAATTGGATATGTTTCAAATGATGAAAACTTTAAAGAGGAAATTTTAAAGGAATTTACTGAAACTGAAATCAAAGAAACAGGATTATTTTATTTCGATGAAAATAAAAAAAAATATGTAGATAGGTTTAGAGACAGAGTAATTTTTCCAATAAATAATATTTCAGGTGATCCAATAGCTCTTGGAGGCAGAATATTAAAAGATAATAAGTACCTTGCAAAGTATATTAACTCACCAGAAACCCCATTTTTCAAAAAAGGATCTAATCTTTATAATCTAGATTTTGCAAGAAAACTTTCAAACAATATTGATAACATATTTCTTGTTGAAGGCTATATGGATGTCGTTGGTCTAAGTAAAAATAAAGTAGAAAATGTAGTTGCAAATCTGGGTACTTCTTTAACTACAAGACAAATATTAACTCTTAATCAATTTTTTCAACATATCACTGTTTGTTTTGATGGTGACGAAAGTGGGTATAAAGCAGCTTTAAGAGCAGCAGAAAATTCTATTGTTGAATTAAAACCGGAAAAAGAAATTTCATTTTTATTTTTACCCAACAAACATGATCCAGATAGCTATGTTAATGAAAAGGGAAAGGATTTTTTTGAAGATTTTTCTAAAAATAACTCTGTGCCAATTCATAAATTTATATTTAATCACTATTCTAAAGAAATGAATGATAACCCTTCATCAAGAGCTATTTTTGAAAAAAAATTAAGATCAATTTCATCAACAATTAAAGATGAATTCATTAGAAAGTATGTGCTAGAGTATTTCTTAGAAAAAATTTCTGAATTAACACCAAATACAAACTTTAAATATAATAAAAATTACTCAAAACTTACAAAATCACTCAAATCAACTCAGAATTATTATAATGAAACAAAGTCTTTATCAGCCATTGATATAAAGGAATTTTCTTTTCTATATATTTTACTAAAAAAGCCTGAGCTTATAAGAGATAATTTTAATTTAATTGAAAATGTAAAATTATTTAGTAGTGAAAATAAATTATTACTTGAAGAAATTATTGACCAAACAAATAATTTTGAAAGTTCTAATTTAGAAAGTTTAAAAATTGATCAGGGTTTGATAGACAGAGTTTTAAAGTATGCATCTATTAAACACATATTCATTAAATATTTAAATGACGATGAAAAAATTCTTGAAATTCTATCTGAGTTGATAAGAGATTTAAAAAATCATGAGCTAGAGATAAGGATTGAAGAGCTAGAATCAAGATTTTCGAAAGATTTGAGTGAAGCAACATTTAATGAGTTAAAAGAGCTTAAAAAACTACAAAAAATCAATTAAAAAATAACCAGAATCCAATAGATTTTTTTGATTTTAGCATTATATACATTCTGAACTTTTTATTGTGGAACGTATAATTACAAAATCATTTGCGAGATTAATGGGCAGAGGTGTCCATAGGGGCTTCATAACTCATGAAGAATTAAATAAATCTCTAGGAAAAAGAAATCTGTCAAATGAAAATTTAGAGCAAGCCTTTATACATATTCTTGATGAAAAAATAATATTAGTCGAAAAAAAAGCTGACTTTAAAGTTTTAAGAAAAAAAGATAACGGCACCAAAGAAGAAGGCAAATCAATTGAAAAAAGTGACGATCCAATTCGAATGTATCTTCGAGAGATGGGAGGAGTGGAGCTTCTTTCTAGAGAAGGCGAAATAGCAATAGCCAAAAGAATTGAGGCTGGTAAAGACGTTATGTTAAATGCTCTCTCGCAAAGTCCAATAACAGCTCAACAGTTTTTTGAATGGAATAATAAACTTCAAAATGATGAAATTTTAGTCAGAGAAATTATTGATATTGATACTAATTATATGGAGGATGAGGATACTGGTCAGAGTGCAAAACAAAAAAAATCAGATGATGGAAATGAAAATCAGGTTAATGAAGAGGGTAATTCCAACAACAATGATGATGATGAGTTTAACCCAACTCTTGCTGCAATGGAAACTGAGATAAAGCCAAAGGTATTGAAAACAATTTATAATCTAACTAAAGATTACAACAAGCTAATAAAATATCAAAACGAAAAATTAGAATGTACTTTAAATTTAAAATCTTTTTCTCCATCCAAAGAAAAAAATTATAAGAAAATAGTTGATGATATAATAGAAAACATAAAAACTCTTCAGTTGTCACCTTCAGTATTAGAGGAATTGGTACAAAAACATTATGTAGAAAATCGTAAAATAGTATCGTTAGAAGGAAATTTATTGAGACTTGCAATAAATGAAAAGATTTCAAGAGACGAATTTATAAAATTTTATGTTGGTAATGAGATAAACCCAAAACTGAAAAGCTTTTTAGATACCAATGAAGTTTGGAAAAAATTTTTTCAAAAACATAAAACAGAGTTTAAAAATATTAGGGACAGACTAATCGAAATAAGTAATAAGCTTGGAATTTCAGTCACAGAATTCAAATTAATGGTGAGTAGAATTCAAAAAGGTGAGAAAGAATCTAGAATTGCCAAAAAAGAGATGGTGGAAGCTAACTTAAGACTCGTTATATCAATTGCAAAAAAGTACACCAACAGAGGATTACAATTTTTAGATCTTATTCAAGAGGGAAATATAGGTTTAATGAAAGCAGTTGATAAATTTGAGTACAGAAGAGGTTATAAATTTTCGACATACGCGACTTGGTGGATAAGGCAAGCAATTACAAGATCAATCGCAGATCAAGCTAGAACTATAAGAATACCAGTTCACATGATTGAGACAATTAATAAAATTGTTAGAACTCAAAGGTTGATACTTAGTGAATTTGGAAGAGAAGCGACACCAGAAGAGCTTGCAAAAAAATTGAGAATGCCTTTAGAAAAAGTCAGAAAAGTCTTAAAAATTTCTAAAGAACCCGTATCACTTGAAAAACCAGTTGGTGACGAGGAGGATAGTAGTTTAGGTGATTTTATAGAGGACACCAAGGCATTAGCACCTCTTGAGCAAGCTATAAAATCAAATTTGAGTGAAGCTACTACCAAAATACTATCAACTCTTACCCCCAGAGAAGAGCGTGTTTTAAGGATGAGGTTCGGAGTGGGTATGAACACGGATCATACATTGGAAGAAGTTGGGTTGCAGTTTTCTGTTACGAGAGAGAGAATACGTCAAATTGAGGCTAAAGCATTAAGAAAATTGAAACATCCTAGTAGATCTAAACAACTTAAAAGTTTCTTAGAGAGTTAATAGGGCCGTTAGCTCAATAGTAGAGTACTGCATTGACATTGCAGGGGTAGTTGGAGCGTAACCAACACGGCCCACCATAAATTAATTATCTATAATTGATAACTATGTAAAAATGATATAATTAAATGTCAGTTTATTTGGGCCTGTAGCTCAGTTGGTTAGAGCAGTACACTCATAATGTATTGGTCCCAGGTTCGAGTCCTGGCGGGCCCACCAACTATTTAATAATAAATTCTTCCAAAGATTTAAAAAGATAATTTATATCTTCCTCATTATTTTGTAATATAGATTTAAATTCTTCTTTTTGAGTTCTTGCTAAGCTCAATCCCTCAACTATAAGATCTCTTATTAAAGGTCTATCAGGATTTTTTGTATATATTCTCCAATCTATTTTTATCTCAGGATTTTTAGATGTTTTTTCTAAAATAGTACTTACAATTGTATATTTTTCATTAATTTTTTTTTCTGATACAATGCTTATTTTTGGATCTGAGTAATCTACTAATCTACTTGAAAAGCTTTTCAAAAAATAACTTTTAAAGAGTTTCTTATATTTAATTTTTTGATTCTCATTTAAATTTTTACGGTATTTTCCTAATGTATACATTCCAATGCCATCAATATCTACGCTGGTTTCTGCAATATTATTTAATTTAATTATTTTAGATTCAACTGGATCAGAGCTTGATAAAATGACTGAAGCTTCATTAACTATTTCACTAATTAATTTACTAGGTTCTTTAGCAAATGATATATTATTTAAAAGTAAAATAAGAAAAAAAAGAGAAATTATTTTGAGTTTACTCATTAATAATTACTGGGTATCTATTTCTTCCCAATCATCATCATTCATAGTTTCAGTGGTTTCATCTGAATTTAAAATTTTTCTTTTCCTGTCTTGTAAATATAAACTTCTAACAGATGCATATAAGTCCATAGAATTATTCTCAAGACTATCAAAGGCCTCTAAATTTTTTGCTCTAAAATCAACTCCAGCGGTTAATCTAGAATAATAATAATCTGAATTTTCAAAGTATTTAGTATCATTTGCTATTGTAAGATTATACCATGCATCACCACCACTAAAATTAGCAAGTGATCCTATTGTATCTCTTACTGTTGTTGGACCAAGAACAGGTAATACAAAATAACATCCCTCTTTTACCCCCCAAGTTCCAAGGGTTTGTCCATAATCTTCTTTATCAAGTTTGTTTAATCCATAATAAGAAGCTACATCAAAAATTCCTGCAATTCCAAGTGTAGTATTAATAGAAAATCTTAATGTATTTATGCTAGCTTCTTTAAATTGACCCTGTAAAATATTATTTGGTATGGTTACAACATTTGATAAATTACTTAGAGCATTACTAGTTCCAGATCGTATTGGCTTAGGTAAAAGTCTGTAACCTTTAGCTACTGGTTTAAAAAAAATTTTATCTAATCCCTGATTAAATGCAAATATACCTCTATTAACAGTTTCAAAACAATCTTTAACCTCAGCACTTTGATCTCTTGTTTTACTATTTATTTCTAAGGTTCCATCCGATCCTGCATACGAACTTAGGGTATAAAATTGAGAAATTACTAAAATTATAAATAGTGTTAAAATCTTTTTCATTAAAGCCGTTTATATTATATCTTCTATTTATTTAAAGATTTAATTGTTGGAAATAATGCAGAAAAATGTTGAAAAAATGACTTTTAATTACTCGCCTAATTTTGATCTCAAAAAAAGAGATAAAAAGAAAATAAAGTATTTAATTTATCATTATACTGGAATGAGAAATGATAAACTAGCAATTAAAAAGCTAACTAGTTTTAATTCTAATGTGAGTTGTCACTATTATATAACTAAATCAGGTAAACTTATACAAATGGTTCCTGATTTATATGTTGCTTGGCATGCTGGAAAGTCTTTCTGGGGTAAGAATAAGTCAATAAATTACCAATCTATTGGTATTGAAATTTCAAATCCTGGTCACGGATATGGGTATAGAAATTTTAGTCACAAACAAATAAAATGTTTAATTAGAATTTCAAAATCAATAATAAAAAAATACAATATAGACAAAAATAATATTTTAGGCCATTCAGATATAGCTCCTTTAAGAAAAAGAGATCCAGGAGAAAAATTTCCTTGGAAATTTTTAAACAAAAAAAATATTGGTGTTTGGCATAATGTTAATTTTAAAAAACTAAGATCATCAAGAAAAAAAAATTCTAAAGAAAATTTAAGTAAATTTATAAATTATTTAAAAAAGATAGGTTATAATATTGAATACTCTAATTTTAAAGAACTTAAAAAAATAATAAAAGTTTTTCAAATGAGGTTTAGACCTGAGCTAATAAATGGAAAATTAGATCTTGAATGCTTTAATATTGCAAAATCCCTTAATAATAGTAAATATTAATTTATTGAATTATATTAAAAAATTTGTATTGTTTGGTCGCCAGATAAAAGACTTATCGCTTTAATTTATTAAAGAGGAAAGTCCGGGCTCTACAAAGACACAGTGCCAGTTAACTACTGGCGGGGGCAACCCTAGGGATAGTGCCACAGAAAATAAACCGCCTTATCAAGGCAAGGGTGAAAAGGTGTGGTAAGAGCACACCGGCTAGGTTGGTAACAGCTAGCGCATGGAAAACCCCACTGGGAGCAAGACTGAGTAGAGATGACACTGTTAGAAATAACAAAAAGCAGTCTTTGGCTAGTCATCTGGGTTAGTTGCTTGAGCCTTAAAGTGATTTAAGGCCTAGAGAAATGATAAGTTTAAATGACAGAACCCGGCTTATATTTTATCTGGCACAAATATATTCTTACAATCCAAGCTCTTAGTTATCTAAATCACTAATTATTTTTTTTAAATTCGGAAGTATAGAACAAATCAAGAATATACGTGAATGATTTTAATTGTTGACGATTATATTTAAAACCCATAATATCCCATAATATCCCAAATATGGAATTTATGGATTATGTTTTTATCTACTTACGAAAACAAATTAGACAAAAAAGGAAGGGTATCCGTGCCTGCTAGTTTTAGAAGCTATCTGTCAAATATGGGATATAACGGAATTGTATGTTTTCCATCCTTTAATAATCAATCAATTGAGTCTTGGCCACAAGACAGAATTGAAAAAATTTCAAATGCAATAGACTCTCTAAATCCATTTGAGGATAAGAAGGATTATTTTGCAACCTCAATACTATCAGAAAGTATTAATTTACAATTTGACGGTGAAGGAAGAATTCTTATTACAGAAAAATTATTAAGACAT
>CACJUO010000009.1 GCA_902596675.1 uncultured Pelagibacteraceae bacterium
CTTTGACTGCTAGTATTTATAAAATTGTTTATGTTAAATTTCATGATATTTAAAATAAATAATTAATTACTATATATTTCTAATATTTAATTTTATATCAAAATGTTCAACCCACTTAAAATATTTTCAAAGCTTATTAAAAGCGGAAATGAAAAGGAACTAGGCCGAATTCAGCAAATAGTCAATAAAGTTAATCTTTTAGAAAAAGATTTAGAAAATTTATCTGACGAAATGTTCCCAAAAAAAACCAAGAAATTAATTGAAGAAATTAAAAATGGTAAAAGTTTAAACGACGTATTGCCTGAAGCTTTCTCTATGGTTAGGGAAGCCTCTAAAAGAATTAGAAATGAGAGACACTTTGATGTTCAGCTGATTGGTGGTGTTGTAATCCATGAGAACAAAATTGCAGAAATGAAAACTGGAGAAGGTAAAACATTAACTATAGCTCTTGCTGCTTTCCTTAATGCTCTAGAAAAAAAAGGTGTACATATAGTAACTGTAAATGATTATTTAGCTAAAAGAGATAGTGAGAATATGGGTAAGATTTATGAGTTTTTAGGTTTAACCTGTGGATATATTAATACGGGGCAAGATGATTTGGAGAGAAAAGAAAATTATTCAAAAGATATAACTTATTCTACTAATAGTGAATTGGGCTTCGATTATTTAAGAGATAATATGAAATTTTCAAAAGGATCCATGGTTCAAAGAGAACATAATTATGCGATTGTTGATGAAATTGACTCTTGTTTAATTGATGAGGCTAGAACACCTCTAATAATTTCAGGAGCAACAGAAGATAAAACAAATCAATATATAGCTGTTGATAAACTTGTAAAAAATTTAAAAAAAGAGGATTTTGAAATAGATGAAAAAGATAGAAATATTTTATTAACTAATAAAGGTGTGGATAATGTTGAAAGTATATTTTCAAATGCTGGAATACTTAAAAATAAAAATTTTTATGATCCAGAAAACCTACATATTGTTCATTTAGTTAATCAATCATTACGTGCAATCCATCTTTTTCAGAGTGGTAGAGATTACATTGTAAAAGATGGGCAAATAATAATAATTGATGAACAAACAGGTAGACAATTACCTGGAAGAAGGTTTGGTGATGGTCTTCATCAAAGTCTAGAGGCAAAAGAAAATTTAACAATTAATGCTGAAAATCAAACTTTAGCATCAATTACCTACCAAAATTTCTTCAAGCTTTATAAAAAAATAGCTGGATGTACTGGTACCGCATTAACAGAGTCAGAAGAATTTTTTGAAATTTATAATCTACCAGTAGTATCAATTCCTACTAATAAGCAGATGATCAGAAAAGATTCGAACGATCAAATATTTAGAACTAGTAAAGAAAAAGATGAAGCAATAATTAGTAAGATTGTTGAATGTAACGCAAAAGGACAACCATTATTAGTTTTCACTTCAAGTATAAATAAATCTGAACACTACTCGAGTCTATTAACTAAAAAAAATATAAAACACACAGTTTTAAATGCGAAGAATCACCAAAGAGAAGCTGAAATTATTGCAGATGCAGGAAAAAGAAGCTCGATAATTATTACGACAAGTATTTCAGGAAGAGGCGTTGACATCAAATTAGGAGGTCAGGATGAGAGTGATAAAGCTGAAATAAAACAATTGGGAGGATTGTTTGTTATTGGTACAGAAAGGATGGAAAGTAGAAGAGTAGATAATCAGGCAAGAGGGAGATCAGGTAGACAAGGTGATGAAGGTAGCTCTATATTCTATGTAAGCTTAGAAGACGATTTAATGAGAATATTTGGGTCTGAGTCAATGAATAATATACTTGAAAAACTTGGGCTTAAAGATGGAGAAAGTATAGACCATCCTTGGATAAATAAAGCATTAGAGAGAGCACAACAAAAAGTTGAAGCAAGAAATTTTGATATTAGAAAAACTCTTTTGAAGTTTGACAATGTTTTAAACGATCAAAGACAAGTAATATTTTCACAAAGAAATGAAGTAATAGAAAATAAAGATTCTAAGCAATATTCTGAAAATTTTCTAGATGAAATTATTGATGATTTGAAAATTAAGAAAACCAAAAAGTTAGCCAATGCAGGATCAAATGAAATCAATATGCAATTAAAATCTTTATTTGGAAAATCATTTGAAGAAAGTGAAATTAATGAATTAGTTAATCTTGAAAATAAGGCATTTGAAGAAAAAATAAAAAATAAATTTAAAAGTTCAAGAGAAGAGAGAATAAAAATGTTAAATGAAGAGCAATATAACGAAATAGAAAAAAGAATTTTTTTACAACTTATTGATCAAAATTGGAAATTACATATTCAATATTTAGAACAATTAAGACAAGTCATTGGTTTAAGATCTTATGGACAAAGAGATCCTTTGGTAGAATATAAGAAAGAGGCATTTACACTTTTTGAAAATTTATTAAGTAAACTTAAGTATGATTTAATTACAATTTTATTTAATTTAAAACTTATAGAAAAAAATGATGATCAAAATGACGTTCAAAATGAAAAAAGTATAAATACAAATAATAATCCAAAATGTTTACTTGTAACAAATAGAGAAGGAAAAATTTCTAGAAACGAAAGATGTGAGGCAACAGGGAAAAAGTTCAAGCATTGTTGTGGTGCTTTATAAAAGAATGCTTAAGAATAATATTAATAAAACTGCAGCAGATACGCCATAATAAATTTTAGAATTCTTTTTAAAGTTTTGATAAATATTTTCTAATGAACTTGCCTTCATAGATAAATCATTTCTATCATCTGATTGTGTTGAAAATCCTTTATTTCTTCCAATTGATAAAAATTTATTTTTTCTATGAGCAAGAATTTCATCTTTATCCATTGTCTGAAAAAAATCTAAATTTTTCTTTAATGAATCTCTTACATTATCCAATATTAGATCTTTATCTCGATGAGCACCACCAACTGGTTCTGGAATTATTTCGTCAATTATATTTAACTTTAAAAGGTCGCTAGATGACATTTTCATTGCAGTTGCAGCCTCTAAAGTTTTTTTTGGGTCTCTCCATAAAATGGTGGCACATCCTTCTGGAGAAATGACAGAGTATATTGCATTTTGAAGCATAATTACTTTATTAGATGATGCTAAAGCTATTGCTCCGCCAGACCCACCTTCACCAATTATAATTGCTATTGTGGGTACCGTTAACTTCATAGAGCATTCAATAGATTTTGCTATTGCTTCGGCTTGACCTCTTTCCTCTGCGCCAACTCCTGGGTATGCTCCTGGAGTATCTACAATAGAAATTATTGGAATTTTAAACTTGTTAGCTAACTCCATAAGTCTAATTGTTTTTCTGTAACCCTCTGGTCTCATCATTCCAAAATTGTGATCTATTCTTTTATTAAGATCTGACCCCTTTTCTTGACCAATTACTAAAACAGATTTACCATCGAACTTTGCAAAACCAGCTATAACAGCTTTGTCCTCACCATAATATCTATCTCCAGAAAGTTGGATAAAGTCATCAAACAGATTTTCAACAAAAAATTTTGCTTTAGGTCTATCTTCATGACGGGCAACTAATGCTGTCTGCCATGGATCTAAGTTAGAATAAATTTTCTCTAACTTTTCATTTATTTCTTCTTCAACTTTGCTTATTCTTGAAGTGTCGACTTCAGATAAACCTTCCTGATTATAGGGGTCTTTTAGTTTATCTAATTCCTCTTCAAGATTTTTGATATCTGTCTCAAAATTTAGGTAATTTTTCATTTAAAGTATGTATTATAAACAAAAAAGGCGATAAATTGTTAAAATAAGTAATTTTGATTGCGCAAAAATGACAATTTATTATAAGATTTTCAATTTATGAGAGAGCAATACATCAAAATCCACAACTTATCTGTAGCAAAAGAACTAGCTGATTTTGTCAATAATGAGCTTTTACTAGATACTAATGTTGATCCTGAAGAGTTTTGGAAAGGTTTTGACAAAGTGCTGCATGAATTAGCGCCTAAAAATAAAAAATTACTCGAAATCAGAGAGACATTACAACAAGAAATAGATCTGTGGCATAAAAAAAATAGAGACCACGAGATTGACTATAATAAATATAAAAATTTTTTGGAAGAAATAGGTTATTTAAAAAAAGAAGGTGAAGATTTTAAAATAACAACTAAAAATTTAGATGAAGAAATATCTAATATAGCAGGACCACAATTAGTTGTTCCAATAATGAACTCTAGATATAGCTTGAATGCTGCTAATGCAAGATGGGTAAGCTTATATGACAGTCTTTATGGATCAAACATAATAGAGTCTGAAGAGAGTGGAAGTGAAAAATATGACCCTTTAAGAGGACAAGAAGTGATTAAATACACTAGAAACTTTTTGAACGAATATTTTCCAATAAATGGTCTTGACTGGAAAGATATTACTGGTCTAGCAGTAAATAATAAAAAACTTTCAATTTATAAGGAAAATAAAGAATTTAATTTATCAGATTTAGAAAAGTTTATTGGTCACAGGGGTGATACAGCCAAACCAAATGCTATAATCTTAAAAAATAATAATCTTCATCTTGAAATAATTATTAATCCTAGAGCATTTAGTGCTGCAAGAGATGCGGCTGGTATAAGCGATATTATAATTGAGTCTGCTGTTTCAACAATTTGTGACCATGAAGATAGTGTGGCCGCAGTCGATGCTGAAGATAAAGTAACTTGTTATAGAAATTGGCTAGGATTGATGAAAGGAAATTTAAAATCAATATTTGAGAAAAATGGTAAAGAATTAGAAAGAAAACTTAATCCTGATAGGAGTTACACTTCATTGAATGGTGAAAAGTTAAAACTTCACGGAAGAAGTCTTTTACTTGTGAGAAACGTTGGACACTTAATGACAAACCCTGCAATCACTTTAAATGATGGATCAGAAGTTCCTGAAGGAATAATGGATGCTTTCATAACCTCAGCAGCTTGTATTCATGATTTAAAAAGAAAAGGTAATTCGAGAGAAGGATCAATTTATATCGTTAAACCAAAAATGCATGGTCCAGAAGAAACAGAATTTACTAATTTAATTTTTACTAAAGTTGAAGAAGTTTTAAAATTAGAAAAAAATACAATTAAGTGTGGAATTATGGATGAAGAAAGAAGAACATCTGCAAACCTTAAAGAATGTATTAGAACACTTAAAGATAGAGTATTTTTTATAAACACTGGATTTTTAGATAGAACTGGTGATGAGATGCACACCTCAATGGAAGCTGGACCAATGATAAAAAAAGGAGATATGAAAGAGTCTAAGTGGATTAAAACCTATGAGGACAACAACGTAGATATAGGCTTAAAATGTGGTTTTTCAGGAGTTGCTCAAATAGGTAAAGGAATGTGGGCCATGCCTGACAAAATGAACGAAATGATGAAACAAAAAATTGGACATGTGAATGCTGGCGCAAATTGTGCTTGGGTTCCTTCCCCAACTGCTGCTGCATTGCATGTTATGCACTATCATGAAGTAAATGTTTTTGAAAAACAAAAAGCAATATTAAAAAGAGAGCCATCAAAATTATCTGATCTTCTTACTATTCCAATAGCAGATCGCCCTAATTGGTCTATCGATGAAATTAATACTGAAATTTCAAATTCTGCTCAAACTATTTTAGGTTATGTAGTCAGATGGATTGATCAAGGTATAGGTTGTTCCAAAGTTCCGGATATAAATGATATTGGATTAATGGAAGATAGAGCAACCTTAAGAATTTCATCTCAACATATTGCAAATTGGCTTCATCATGGCTTATGCTCGAATAGACAGGTTCTTGAAATTTTAAAAAAAATGGCAAAAGTTGTAGATAAACAGAATGAAGATGACTCTAACTACGAAAGTATGTCACCAGAGTATGATAAATCTATTGCTTTTAAAGCAGCATGTGAATTAATCTTTCATGGAAAATCTCAGCCTTCAGGCTATACAGAACCTCTCTTACATTTAAACAGATTAATTAAAAAAAGCTAATTAAGCCTCAAGTTTTTTTCTGTTTTTAAATGCAGATATTAAAGTTCCATCATCTAAATTTTCGATTTCTCCACCTACAGGTAAACCCTGGGCTAGTTTTGAAACTTTGACGTCAGTTTTTTTTAGACTATCTTGAATATAAAATGCAGTAGTTTGACCTTCTACAGTTGCACTAGTTGCTAAAATTACTTCTTCAATATCATCTTTATTTATTCTTTCTATAAGAGAGTTGATAAGCAAGTCCTCTCTATTACTATTATTATTTGAGAGGGTCCCCCCTAAAATATGGAAATAACCTTGAAAAATTGACGAACTTTCTATTGCCCACTGATCTGAAATATTTTCTACAACACAAATTTTATTATATTTTTTTTCTACTATTTCACAATTATTATAACTACAGTCAATTGTATTAGGCTTTAATGTTCCACAAATTTTACATCTAACAACATTTTTAAAAACTTCGCTCAAATTTTGAGCCATAGGCTTTAGTAATTCTTGTCGGTTATTAATCATTTTTAAAATTATTCTTTTTGCAGACTTAGGTCCTAACCCTGGTAACTTAGATATAAGTTTGATTAAATTTTCTATTTCAGGAATATTTTGCATTTAAATTATAAAGGCCACTTAAATCCAGGTATTCCAAAATTTCCTGAAGCCTTAGAAATTTCCTCTGCAGTTTTTGATTTAAGTTGTGATTTTGCGTTATTATGAGCAGCGGTAATAAGATCTTCTAATATTACTTTTTCCTCTTTCAAAACATTTTCACTAAGTTTAATTGAAATCATAGTGCCCTCTCCATTTAAAGTAACCTTTACATCATTAGCTCCTGAGACACCTTCAACCTCAATCTTTTTAATATTTTCTTGGCTTTCTTTCATTTTGCTCTCAATTTCTTTGGCTTTTTCCATTAATTTTGAAAAATCAGTCATTCTAATCCTCCTTCAACTCAACATTTATTAATTCTGCATCAGGAAATGCTTCGATCACTTTTTTATAGGCTTCAGACTTTTTAACATCATCAAATATTTTTTTCTCATCAATTTTATTTTTTTCTTTTTTTGAAATTTGTCCTTGGTTTTTTGACAAAGAGATAATCCATCTCTTAGATGTCCATTCGAACAGTTTGTTAGATAGATTTTTAATAAAGTCTTTGTCTAAGTTTTCATTAAAAGATATTTCTATTAAACCCTCAGAGAATGAAACTAAATTTGTATTAGTTTCAAGCTCATATTTAAGCTTAGCTTCTTTCCTTTCCGTACATAGATTTATCAAACTTTCAAATGAACCTATTTTAAGTTCATTTATTACTTCATCTTTATTTAAATTTGGTTCAATTTTTTCTTGTTGTGAAATATTTTTGATTTGATCTATTGTTTTACTTGTAATTTTTTTTTTAGGTTCTTCAATTAAGGTATCAGGATTTTTTCCAGTAAAGCTTTCCTCAACATCTTTCTCCTTAAAACCTTTTATTCTCATTAATCTGAAAAGGAACATTTCAACTGATAAATTTGGATTTGAAACAATGTTAATTTCCTCAATTGTATCAAGTGTAAATTGCCAAAAAAGGATTATGTCCTTTGAATCTAAATTTTCAGATATTGTAGAAAGATTACTAAAATCTTGATCGTTTAAAGAAAAATTATTTCCGTCTAATTTTATAAAATTAATATTTTTTAAGTAATATAAAACCTCAAGAAAATCATTCAAAAAAATTTTGGGATCTACACCAGAATCATAAATTTTTCTATACAACTCAAATACTTTTTTTTCATCACCACTAAACAGATTATTAATTAATTCTATCAGAGAACTTTTATCAAAATATCCATAAATACTTTGTGCTTTGTCTAGATTTAATTCCTCATCATTTTGATTAGCTACAAGTCCACGATCTAGCAAAGATAATGCATCTCTAACAGATCCTTCTGAAATTTTTACAATTAATTTTAAAGCTTCATCAGAAACTTTACCGCCTTCTTTATCTTTAATCATTTTTATATAATTAAAAAGCTCATCAGATTTCACTCTAGAGAGATCGAAACGTTGACATCTTGATATTACTGTTACTGGTATCTTTTTGATTTCGGTTGTTGCAAAAATAAATTTTAAATATTTTGGTGGTTCCTCTAATGTTTTTAAAAGTGCATTAAATGCTTGCTTGCTTAACATATGAACTTCATCAATAATAAATATTTTATATTTAGCGGTTGTGGGTCCATATCTAGAAAACTCAATAAGCTCCCTTACATCATCAACGCCAGTTTTGCTTGCAGCATCCATTTCCAAAACATCAATATGATTTGAGTTTGTAATTGCATCACAGTTACTACATTTTTTCTTACACATGTTTTCAATTCCATGCTCACAATTTAATGACTTTGCAACTATTCTTGCGAAAGTTGTTTTTCCTACTCCCCTGATACCTGTAAACAAGAATGCGTTGGGTGACTTGTCTGAAATTATTGAATTTTTAATTGTTTCAGCAATAATCTCTTGGCCAATTAAATCCTCAAATACCTGAGGTCTATATTTTAATGCTAGTACTTTTGAATTTTCTGTCATTTTTAAGGAGACCAACCAACCTGGAAAATACTCACTACCCTTGCTATCTTTCGATCCTGGGGGATTTGTGGTAACACCACCTGATTGGCCTCCAACTTTATTATACCAATAAAATTTTCTATTCTACAAGAAAGTTATAAATTTATTTTTGTCTAAATTTATCGGATTTATAAACACCTAGAACGTGCATATCTTGACAATGTAGACCCAATTCCTCAAGTGAGTTTTTGATTTTAGGAGACTCTATATGTCCATCAATATCACATAGAAAAAAATATGAGGAAAATGAGTTCTTTTCGGGAAAACTTTGTAGTTTACTCATGTTAACTCCATTTATTGCGAATCCTGAAAGTGCAGAGTAAAGAGCAGCAGGTTTGCTTTTCAATTTAAATAATATTGATGTTATATGATTATCGTCAGAAAAATCTGGCTGGAAAATATCTTTACCAAGTAATAAAAATCTAGTCACGTTATCTTTATCATCTTGGATATTTTCTTGTAAAATTTTAAGATTGTATATTTCTGCACTTAGACTAGAAGCTATAGCAGCTTTAGATTTGTCTTTAGTTTCTGAAACAAATTTTGCCGAACCAGCTGTATCTGCTCTAACATTTTCTATGAATTTTTTTTTCTTTATAAAACTTGAAGATTGGCTTAATGCTTGTGCGTGTGAGTAAACATCTTTTATGTCCTCTATTTTTGAATTTTTTAATCCTAATAGATTATGATTAATTGGAAAAAAATGTTCTGCATAAATATTTAGTCTGTATTTAAAGATTAAATACTCAACACCAATATTTCCAGTTGTTTTATTTGACTCTGGAATTAAAGATTTTATTGAATTATCTTCACTAGACCTTTCAAAGCATTCATCAAATGTTTTACAGGGTATTGTTTCACTCTCTGGATACATTTTTTTAGCACAACTTTCGCTGTAACTTCCTGCAACACCTTGATAAGCAATTTTCATAATTTAATTTTTATATTCCATAATTTTTTTTATTTCTAGATAATCTTCATGTGTATCTACACCGATTGGTTTGGTTTTTGCAAATCCTACGTCAATTTCAATATTGTTATCCATTAGTCTCAATTGCTCTAGGTTTTGTGATTTTTCATTCTTAGATTGCTCTAATTGCACAAACTTTTCCAAATATAATACATTATAAATATAAATTCCAATATGGTGGTAAATGTTTTTTTGAGTATTCTCAATTTCTCTTGTGAATGATGATGCTGTTGATAGATTGTCTTGATGAAGTTCCTCTTTTGTAGTTACTTTTACAATATTTTTATTTAAGAAAAATTTTTCGTCTTCAATTTGACAGGCTAATGTTGAAATATTAGATTTTTTTTCAATAGTTTTTTTTAAAAGATTTTGCACATCTTCAATATCAAGCATGGGTTCATCTCCTTGAAGATTTATTACATATTCAATATTGTCGTCTCTTAACTCTTGATAAGCCTCAAAAATTCTGTCTGTCCCAGTTTTATGATCTTTTTTGGTTAAAATACATTTTCCTCCAAGCTTAGTGACCTCTTCAAATATTTCTTTATCACCTGTTGCAACATAACTTTCTCCAATAAGAGATGATTTTGCAATTTTGTAAACATGATTGATAATTGAAATATTATTGATTTTTAATAAAGGTTTATTTGGTAACCTTGTTGCAGCTAATCTTGAAGGGATTAAAATTACTGTATTGCTCATAAACTAAGTATTATGCGTCTTTCAGACGCAATAATTAAATTTAAATTTAGTTTTTTTTTTGTTTAACATGTTATACGAGGATAATAATTAAAAATCATGGACTCATTTGAGATTAATAAAATTATAGCAGCAGTAGTGGTAATTTTTGTTGTTATATTTGGAATAACTAAAATTTCAGACATTATCTATTATGTAGAGAAGCCAAGTCAATCAGCTTATAAAGTTGAATTTGCTGAAACAGATAGCTCGAAAGGTTCCACGGCAGTTGAAACGGTTGATATATCTGCTCTATTAGCATTGGGAAGTGTTGATCATGGAAAGAAAGTTTTTAAGAAATGTAGTGCATGTCATTCGATTAAAAAAGGTGGAAGAAATAACATTGGCCCAGCACTTTATAACGTCCTTGGTAGAAATATGGGTGCTCTGGAGGATTACAAATATTCGAAAGCCTTGATAGCATTTGGAAAAGATTGGACTTTCGAGGAGATGAACAGTTTTTTAATAAAACCTGCTTCATATATAAAAGGTACAAAGATGGCTTTTGCAGGATTGAAAAAAGAAAAAGATAGAGCTTCAGTAATTCTATATATGAATGCTAATGCTGATAGTCCTTTACAACTACCTTAATTTACCAAAACAATAGAGCAAAATACTCTTTTGAACATAAACTCTGTTAAGAGCTTGTTGCCATACTCTTGATTGTTTACCAAGAAACACTTCTTCTGTAACTTCATTCCCTCTTGGAAGACAATGTAGAAATATTGCATCTTTCTTGGCTAAATTCATAGTTTTTGTGTCCACTTTAAAATTTTTAAATGATTTAAGTTTCTTTTTCTTATTTACTTTATCATTTAATGAAATGATTTTATCTGTCATTACAACATCGGAATTTTTAACAGCATTTTCTTTTTTATTAAAAATTTTAATTTTTCCTTTTTGTTTTTTAATTAAAGAAATAAGCGCTTTATTTGGTTGGTAGTTTTTAGGACAGGCGATATTTAGAAAAACAGAGAATTTTATGCAAGCTTCTATTAAGCTATTCATCATATTGTTATTGGCATCTCCTATCCAACATAGTTTTAATTTTGAAATACTTTTCTTTTTAATTTCTTGAATAGTAAAAATATCTGACAAAACTTGAGTAGGATGTGAAGATGGACTTAATCCATTTATTATCGGTATGGTTGAATATTTTTTAAATTCATCTAATTTTTTGTCCGAGTCTGTTCTTAACATAAAAGCGTTACCATACGTTGACAAAATTTTAGATGTATCTGCTATACTTTCTCCACCAGCTTTTAAATGCAATTCCTCAGGTCTTAATGTCAAAGATCCACCACCCAATTGTTTTATAGCTAAGTAAAAACTTAATCTTGTTCTTAGGCTAGATTTTTCAAACATCTGTAAAAGAATTTTACCCTTTAAAGGTGAATCTTTATCTGGATCAAGAGTATTTAATTTTTTTCTTTTAGATTTTCTATTTTTTGCATCAGAAATAATTTTTTTTAAATCTCTTAAAGAAATATCTCTAATATGAAGAAAGTTTTTCATTATTTTTTATAACCTTCACAGACTTTATTGATAATTTTTAAAGCTATATTTATTTCTTTTTTATTAACATTTAATGGAGGCAATATTCTTATAACATTTTCAGCTGCTCTAATTGTTAATAGTTTATTTTTCATTAAACTTTGTATAAATTTTGTCTGGTCATGATGTAATTGTATTCCCAAAATTAATCCTATTCCTCTAATTTCTTTAATAATATTTGGAAATTTATTTTTAATTTTATTTAATTCTGAAATAAAATATTTTGAATTACTTTTAACTTTTGCAAGAAATCCTTTTTTAAAAACTTCATCCATTACCGCATTACCAACAGACATTGCCAAGGGGTTACCACCAAAAGTAGATCCATGTGTGCCTGGAACCATAGCTTTAGAAACTTTTTTTGTCATCAGCACTGCACCTATTGGAAAACCACCTCCAATTCCTTTTGCAATTGGAACTATATCTGGCTTTATGTTTGCATATTCATATGAAAAAAACTTACCTGATCTCCCAATTCCACACTGAACTTCGTCTAAAATAAGAAGAATTTTTTTTTTATTACAAATCTTTCTAAGTTCTTTAAGGCACCAAGCAGGTATTACTTTAATGCCTCCCTCGCCCATTATTGGTTCAATCATTATAGCTGCAGTTTTACTCGTAATTTTTCTTTTTAATTCTTTATGGTTCCCAAACTTAAAATGGTCAAATCCACCCACTTTTGGTCCAAATCCCTCTGTCATTTTTTTAGATCCACTTGCGTTTATTGCCGCGATAGTTCTTCCATGAAAAGAATTTTTAATACATAAAATTCTATTTTTTTTTGGTTTACCTATAGAATAAAAATATCTTCTTGCAACTTTTATGGCGGCCTCTGTAGCTTCTGCCCCACTATTTTGAAAAATTACAGCATCTGCAAAAGTTCTATTTGTTAATTTTTTGGCTAATTCCTCTCCCTCAGGAATTATGAAAGAATTAGAAACATGCCACAGTTTTTTTGATTGTTTATTAATTGCTTTTATTAAATTTGGGTTTGCATGACCTAAAGAATTAACTGCAATTCCTTGAACAAAATCTAAAAATTTAACTCCTCTCTTTGAATATAAAAAGGAACCTTTTCCCTTACTGAAAGATAGGTTTCTTCTTTTATAGTTTTTAGCTAGAGAACTCATATGTATACTATGATTTTATTTTATAACCTTTGTGTACTAGAAAGTATGCAAAATAAGTTATAACCAAGCTTAAAAATGTAAGCAATGCAATACCGAATGTAACCTCACCATCTAATTGACCAATAAATGAATATCTGAATCCATCTATCATGTGAAAAAAAGGATTATAATTACTAAGAATTTTCAAAAAATTAGGCAATTTATCAATGCTATAAAAAGTACCACTTAAAAAACTTAAGGGTACAATTATAAAGTTAGTAACAGTACTCATTTGATCAAATTTGTCTGCATATAGGCCAACTATAATACCAAGTGAACCCATAACTAATCCAGATAAGAACAAATATATAAACCACAAAATAAAATTTTGAATTGATAAATCTATAAAAAAAATAAATATTAATGTTGAAGCTGATGCAATCAATAGACCTCTAGCTGCAGAGGCAAAAGTAATTGCAAAAACTACTTCTGAGGATGATAAAGGGCTATGTACTACATCAGTAATTGTACCCATCATCTTTCCCATCATCAAAGATGAGCTTGAATGTGCAAAACTTTGTTGAATTACTTGCATCATTATCAAACCACTAGCTAAAAATTTTATATATGGAACTCCCAATACATCTGCTCTTTGATCTCCAATTGCTAATGAAATTACTGTTAAAAATAATATGCTCGTTAGAATTGGACCAAATAAAGTTTGTCCTGATACTGTTAAAAATCTTAAAACTTCTTTTTTAAATAAAGAATACGTTCCAACCCAATTAACAAGTCCAAATCTTCTAGTTCCAATTTGATATTTTTTCTGTAATTCAACCATAAGTAATTATTAATAAACTTTTTTTTGAATATTTGTTAAAAAACAAAAAAAAAAGCTTGTTATAGGCTCACAATCATGGTCTCAATATAATGTTGTAAATAAATAAAATTATACTAAATATAGTAATATGAGCTGGACAGACGAGAAGGTTAACAAACTAAAGAATCTTTGGGGTAAAGGACAAACAGCTAGTCAAATCGCAGAAATATTAGGTGGAGTAAGTAGAAATGCAGTAATTGGTAAAGCCCACAGACTTAATTTATCCGCCAAAATTAAAACCAGATCTACTGTATCCCAAAATATTGTCGGAACATCAAAATCAAACAATAGTTTAACAAAAGGAAGTAGAAAACAAAGATTTAGATCTCTACTTTTAGATAAAAACTTTGAACCGGCAAAAAATCTTCAATTAGAGGATTTAAATGAGCAAACTTGTAAATATATGGAGGGTCACCCTGATGAAAAAGACTCATCATTTTGTGGGAGAAAAACTGTTGAAAAATTTTCTTATTGCCCATTGCATCTAATGATTGTTTTTCAGCCAAAAGGAAAAAAGGAAGATATCATAGATCAAGATGATGAAATGCCAAAATTTATCGAAAAAAAAGTAAAATCTGCATAGTTTATTTTAGTATTTTTTCTTTTGCTTTTTTAAATTCATTTTCATCAATTATTCCTTTGTCATACATCTCTTTTAAATCTTTGATTTGATTTATAATTTCTAAATTTGTATTACCATTTTCATTAGTGTTGTCTAATTTTTTTTCTTCTTTAATTGTTTGTTTTGCTTCAACTCCTCTTGTAATTGCTTTAACAGCAATTGACAAAACGAATGCTAAAATTAAAAATACAATTACATATATAATATTACTTAACATTAACTTAATTTATCAATTCTTTTCTTCGAAAATTGTCCTCCGCTAGTCCAATTAAAGCTATATCGGTTTATTTCATCCTCAAATTTTTTATTTGCATCAATCATAATATCAAAATTTGTTTTATATTTTTTAGAAATTATATTATCATATTTTAATAAATTTAGTTGGTCTACAGTTAATAATGGTTTTGGCATTAATTGAAATAATTTAGCATTAAGTTTTGCTAACGGCAAAGGTAAAGGAAATAAAAATCTTTTTTTATTAATTGATTTTAAAATTTTTAATAACATTTCTTTAAATGATAAAACTTCAGGACCAATACATTCTATAGTTTCTCCAGTTATATTTTTTTGAACAATTTTAAAAATAACATTTGCAATATCAGAGACATGGATTGGAGTAAATTTTGTTTTTCCTTCGTAATATAAAGGCATGGCAGGAAGTATACTTAATAAATTCATAAAGTTTGTTGTAAAGTTATCATCAACTGAATATACGATTGAGGGCTTTAGGATAACAGAGTTTGGAAAATTTTTACGTACTTTTTCTTCACCACTTAATTTACTTTTAGCATAATTACTATCTATAGCTTGCTCTATACCTAAAGCTGATAAATGAATGAATTGTTTAAGATTATTTTTTAGAGCTAATTCTGACAACAAGGATGGTAAAGCTGAATGTATTAAATGAAATTGATTTTTCTTTTTTTCAAACAAAATACCTATAAGATTTATGCAGATTGAGGATTTTTTCATTAAGTTTGAGATTGCCTCCTCATTGAATACCTTCATTTCCTCAAGCTCTAAATAACCATAATTTGATTGTGTTTTTATTTGATAACCTTTCTGATGAATACTTCTAGTTACCGCAATAACCCTATAGTTATTTTTTGTAAATTTTCTTATTAAAGATTTTCCTATTTGACCAGATGAACCAAATATTAAAATTGAATCCTGATTTTTCATATATATATATCTATTAATGAATTTAGATATTAAATTACATAAACATGATTTACCAGATGAAATAAAATTCAGTGACAAGATAGCAATAGATTGTGAGTTTACTGGACTTAATATTCAAAGAGATCGACTGTGCTTAGTTCAAATCTCCTCAGGTCAAAATGATGCACATATTATCCAATTAGATAAAGATAATTACAATGCTCCAAATTTAACAAATATTTTAAATAACGAGAGAATAAATAAGTTGTTTCACTTTGCAAGAGCTGACCTTTTATTCATAAAAAAGTATTTGAGAGTAGATGTTAAAAATATAAATTGCACAAAAATAATGAGCAAAATAGCAAGAAGTTATTCTGACAAACATGGACTTAAAGATTTAATTAAAGAATTTATTGGTATTGACGTCAGCAAACAATTACAGACGTCAGATTTCGGTGGTGAACTTACAGATAAACAACTGAAATACTGTGCGCAAGATGTTGTTTATTTGCACAAAATTTATAATCATTTAAAAAAAATTTTAGAGAGAGAAAAAAGAATTAATCTTTATGAGAGTACCATAAAATTTATTAATACAAGAGTAGAATTAGACTTTGCCTCATTTAAAGAAGATATATGGTCTCACTAAAATGAGAAATAAAAATTTAATAAATATTGGTAAAGAAGTTATTAAAATTGAGGCAGACTCTCTAAAAAAACTTCAATCTTATATTGGAAAGTCATTCGAACAAATAATCAAAATAATTTTAAGTTGTAAACATGGTAAAATTATTGTCTCTGGAGTTGGTAAAAGTGGAATAATTGGAAAGAAATGGTCTGCAACTCTTTCATCGACAGGAACTCCATCTTTTTTTTTAGATGCATCAAATGCAAGCCATGGAGACATGGGACAAATAACATCCAATGATGTTATTATATTGATAAGTCTTAGTGGTGCGAGCGAGGAACTTAAAAACATAATACAGTTTGCGTCAAGAAATAGAAATATTAAGCTCATAGGTATTACATCTAAAAAAGATTCCCTTCTTTATAAAAATGCAGATGTAAAATTTTTACTACCTCCTGTGACTGAAGCAGGTCCCGGTGGGTTTGTTCCAACATCATCTACTACGGTCCAATTAGCATTAGGTGATGCAATAGCAATAGCATGTATGAGGTTTAAAAAATTTGGCAAGTTAGATTTCAAAAAATTTCACCCAAGTGGTTCTTTATCTATTAAATTGAAAACAGTTGAGGATTTAATGTTAGTGGGTAGAAATATTCCTTTTGTAAATGAAAATATAAGTATGAAGGATGCTTTAAAAAATATTGAAAAAAAAGGTCTTGGGGCAATAGTTGTCAAAAATAATCGAAATAATACTAATGGAATTCTTACTGACGGGGATTTAAAAAGACTCTCAAATTTAAAATTTAACTTTCATAATTTAAAGATCAAAGATGTTATGAAAAAAAAACCAATTAGTGTTGACAAAAACATGCTAGCTGCACAAGCACTTTCTTTAATGAATGATAAAAAAATTACAAGCCTTTGCGTACATCAAAACAAAAATAGGAATAAGACAGTTGGATTTATACATATTCATAATATCTTAAATGCAAACATAACCTAAATGTCTATCAAGTCATTAATTCAAATTTTTATAGCTATTTTAATAATATTAATTATAGCTGGGGTTTATTATAAATATTTCGATACAAATAAAAAAATTGTTGAAGAGATTAACACATTAGAGAATGATAATAATGAGCAACTTAAAGCGTTAGAAAAAAAAATATCTGAGTTAGAAGCTAAAAATAATGAATTAGATCTAAAAATTAATAATAATAAAATAATTAAGGATGAATCTCTTAAAAAAAGTCAGACAAAGGTTGATAAAATCGTTAGCACAATTGTTGATAAAGATGATGGAAATTTAAAAAACAAACATGACAACAAAAAATCAAAAGAAAAAATAAAAAATTTAGTAAAAGACATTGAATATAACTCTATTGATGAAAAAGGAAATAAATTTTACTTATTAGCCAGCTCAGGTAAATCTAATATTTATAATAAAGATATTTTAGATTTAGATAACGTAAGGGGTGAAATTACTTCAGATAATAGAGATACGATTTATATTGTATCAGACTTTGCACAATTTAACTCAGTGAATTCGAATTCTAAATTTTATAATAACGTTGTAATTAATTATCAAGATAAACAAATCACATGCATAAATTTTGATATTAATATGGAAACAAATAAGGCTATAGCTTATAATGATGTAATAATTACTGATGCAAAATCAACCATGAGAGCAGGTATATTAGAACTTGATTTAAAAACCAAAGATATAAATATTAACCCAGAGTCTGCCAAAGATAAAATTGAGGTTATAGCAAACTAATGGCATTAATTAAAAAATTTAGAATTAAAAGCTTTAAGGAAAATAAAACCTTATTGGAATTAGATAAGATATCTATGTTTTACAATAAAAGACAAATTTTAAATAATTTAAATCTTAAAATAAATAAGCAAGAAATTTTGGGAATGCTAGGGCCAAACGGTGTTGGTAAATCAACAATATTTCATATTATTACAGGCTTAAAAGATCCTAGCTTCGGTAAAGTTTATATAAATGGAGAGGATTGTACAGGAATACCTATTTATGAAAGAGCAAAAAGGTTTAAACTTGGGTATGTTCCTCAATACGGTGGCTTTATACAAGATTTGAATTTGTATGAAAATTTGAAACTTGTTGGTGAAATACATATAAAAAAAAAGGACATAAGAAAAGCAAAAATTGAAAAAATTATTGCACAATTTGAATTTGATCCTTTGCTGAAAATAAAAGGAAAACATTTATCAGGCGGACAAAAAAAGAAGCTAGTAATAGCTATGGCATTAGTTAATGATCCAAGTATACTTCTTTTAGATGAGCCTTTTGCAGCATTAGATATTATGACAATTAAAATGCTACAAGAAATTATTGTAAATTTACAAGCCTTAGAAAAAATAACTGTTATAGTGTGTGATCATCAAGCAAGAGATTTGTTAACTTGTGTCGATAGAGCAATTGTTCTGTCTAGTGGAAAGATTATTGCTTCTGGGAGCCCAAATGAAATTATAAAAGATTCAAGTGCGAGATCTGCATATTTTGGAGATGAATTTAAAATAAATTAATTCATCTATGGCAAACCATATTTCTATAAGACATAAATTAACAAATTTTAATAAAAGAATTGAAGTAAGCGCGGATAAAAGTATTTCAATCAGAGCTGTTCTTCTTGCTTCACAAGCTGTTGGAATATCAAAAATTTCTAATTTGCTAGAGTCAGAGGATGTTTTAAATTCTTTAAAGACTATCAAAAAACTTGGCATTCATTATACAAAGCAAGGAAATATTTATAAGATTCATGGTTTTGGGCTAAATGGGTTCAATATTAAAAAAAATTTGGTTTTAAATGCAGGTAATTCAGGCACATTGGCAAGAATAATACTCGGACTGTTAGTCAAATCAAAAACCCAAGTCAAATTAATTGGAGATAAAAGTTTATCAAAAAGAGATTTTTATAGAGTAATAAAACCTTTAAAACTTTTTGGGGTAAATATTACGAGTAAAAATAATAACTTACCAATAAAAATAATAGGAACAGACTTTCTTAGACCGATCAAATACAATGAGAATATTGGAAGCGCACAAGTTAAAACATGCATCATATTCAGTGCATTAAACACTCCAGGTATAACTCAAATTAATTCTAAAAGCTCAAGAAATCACACTGAGTTAATGTTAAAATCATTAGGATATCCGATTAAAATTATAAAAAAATCAGGATATGAAAAAATTTTGATACAAGGATTACATCAATTTAATTGTTTTGAATATGAGATTCCAGGTGACATAAGTTCAGCATCCTTTTTCATCGTATTAACACTTCTATCTAAAAATTCTAAAATGATAATTGAGAAGGTAAACACAAATCGAAGTAGAATTGGATTAATTACTATTTTAAATAAAATGGGAGCAAAAATAGATTTAAAAAATAAAAAGAAATACAATGGGGAAGAAATATCTGATATCCATGTAAGAAGTATTAAAAATCTAAAATCAATCAATTGTCCCCAAAGGTTAAATAGCTCAGCAATTGATGAATTTTTAATAATTTTTTTAGTTGCTGCAAAAGCCAAAGGAATTTCAAAGTTTAGAGATCTTGGAGAAATGAATAAAAAAGAGTCTAAAAGATTAGATTTAGCAGTAAAATTTTTAAAATTAATTGGTGTAAAGGTAGATAGATTTGAAAATGATATAAATATTCATGGTAATCCAGATTTAGTTTTATCAAAAAGTTATGAAATGAAAAATTTTTTAAAGGATCATAGAATATTTTTTTTATGTTGTATTACAGCTTTAACATTAGGAGGAAAATGGAAGATCAACGATAAAGACTCCATTAATACTTCTTTCCCAGAATTTTTAAAAATTTTAGAAGAAATAGGAGCAAAAATAAATTGAAAAAAAAGAAAGATATTATCACTGTAGCAATAGACTCGCCTGCCGCAGCTGGAGCAGGAACACAAGCTAAATTGATATCAAAATACTATAAGTTGTTTTATTTAGATACTGGAAAGATTTATAGATACATTGGAAAATTAAAATTAGATAACAAAAAAGAATTTAATTATAATTTTATAAAAAAAAAAATTAGAAATATCAAATTAGCATATTTAAAAAATAAATCTTTATTATCAAATGAAGTAGCAGTATCTGCTTCAGAAATATCTAAAGATAAAAACATAAGGAACATTGTTCATAAATTTCAGCAAAAATATGCTTATAACCCTCCGAAAAAATTTAAAGGATCTGTTTTAGATGGAAGAGATATTATTACTGTTCAAGTAAAAGATGCAATGTTCAAATTTTTTATTACTGCGAGCTTAAATGTCAGAGCAAAAAGGCGATTTGCGGAATATCAAAAGTTAAATAAAAAAATGACATATAATGAAGTCTTTAAAAGCCTTAAAAATAGAGATAAATCAGATAGAAATAGAAAATATGGTCCACTCAAAAAAACAAAAGATTCTATCTTGATTAATACCACTAAATTAAGTAAGAAAGCGTGCTTTAAAAAAATTAGAGCAATTATGGATAAAAAATTAAATAATTAATGGAAATTTATAAAGATACATCTTCCCCAGCAAATCAACAATTCGAAAAATTACTAAATAGTCAATTATCAAAAAATAAGATTGAAGAAGGAAAAATAATTGAAGGTAAAGTAACTAAAATTACTAATAAGTATATTTTTTTATTTATACCTGGTTTGAAGAGCGAACCTGTAATTGATGTCAACGAAGTTAAGCTAATGGGTATGAATGAAGAAATCAAGGAGGGGACAACTATTTCAGTATTATTAGAAAAAATAGAGGACAAAAATGGAGATGTGGTTGTTTCTGCTCATAAAGCTCAAAAAATTAAAGGATGGAATAAATTAGTTAAATGTTATGAAAACAACGAATTAATAAACGGTAAAATTACTCAAAAAACTAAAGGTGGAGTAATTGTTGAACATATAGAAACTGGATCGCTCATGTTTTGTCCAGGATCTCAAATATCAGATAAGCCAATGAAAAATATTGATCATCTGATCGGTGTAGAACAAAAATTTGCTTTAATTAAACTTGATATGGTTAGAGGAAACAGCGTTGTATCTAGGAGACAAGTAGTCTCTTCAAGTAAAAAGGAGGATAAAGCAAAAATTATTGGTAAATTCAAAGTTGGTGACATCATCAAAGATGCAGTGGTAAAAGGGTATTCATCATTTGGATGTTTTTTTGAGGTAACTACTGATGAGGGAACTATAGATACCCTATGTCACTTACAAGAAATAAGCTACAGTAGAGTAAATCATCCTGATGAGATATTTAATATTGGAGAAAAACATGATCTTAAAGTCATTTCAATAGATATGGAAAAACTGCAGGTAGGTTGTTCAATAAAACAATTGTCACCTGACCCATTTGAACATATTTCTAATTACCAAATAGGAAATAAATATAAAGTGAAGGTAGTAAAAATTACTGATTATGGATGTTTTTGTGAACTTGAACCGGGGCTTAGCACTCTTCTTCATAGCAGTGAATTTAGTTGGACCAAAAAAAATATATCTCCAAAAAAGATTTTTAATGTTGGTGATCAAATTGATTGTGTAATTACAGAGATTGATAAAGATAAAAGAAGAGTTGCTATTTCACATAGATTAACTATAGAAAATCCATATTCTCAGTTAGAGAAAAGCTATCCAGTAGGATCTGATGTTGAAGGAGTAATCAACAATATAAATGAGTATGCAATATATTTAAAATTGGCTGATTTTGATATTGATGGATTTTTACACTCAAATGATCTATCTTACAAAGGGAATGCTGAAGATGAGTTAAAGAATTATAAAAAAGGTGATAAACTTACAGTAAGAGTTTTAGAAATAAAGAAGTCAGAGCAAAAAGTAAGAGTTGGATTAAAACAGTTACAAAAAGACCCTTTTGAATGGTTTAAAGATAAAAAAGTTAACGATACTCTAACAGTAAAAGTGATTTCGTCGGACAACAAAGGATTAATTGTTATACCAGAAGGAAGTCAAATTGAAATTTTAATAAAAAAATCTCAAATTGCGATGTCAGCATCAGATGCAAGACCATCGCGTTTCGTAGGTGGTGAAAGAATTGATGCAGCAATAGCAGAATTAAATTTTGAAAAAAGAAAGGTATCTTTAAGTATTAAATTGCTGGAGGAAATAATGAATGCAAAGGCTATTAAAGAACATTCAAGCCCTCTCAGTGGAAAAAATCTTCCTTTCTCATCCCTTTCAGAGCAGCTAGATGATAAGAAAAACAAAAAGGAGTCTGAATAAAAATTGTCATTTGTAAAGTCAGACTTAATTAAAGAATTATCTAAAAATTACCCAAATTTTCTAAAAAAAGATTTAATTAAATTGTTTGATATAATGATTTATGAAATGCAGGAATCTTTAAAAAGAGGTGAGAGAGTAGAATTAAGAGATGTATTTACACTTGAGCCTAGAATACAAAAAGAAAGGGTTTCTAGAAACCCTAGGACAAATGAAAAAGTTAATACACCCCAAAAAAAAACAATATTGTTTAAAATGTCTAAAACGTGGACCCAAAAAATTAATGAAAAAATATAAACTATTTATAGCTTGTGATAGTAATAACATAAAAAAAGTTAAGCAAATTATTAAAAAAACACAAAATTCAAAATTCAAAATAGGTTATAAATTTGGGTTAGAATTTTTAAATTCAAAAGGTGGTAGAAGTTTTATATCAAAATTAAAAAATAAAATTACATTTGGAGATTATAAATTTGCAGATATACCAAATACATGCTCATCTGCTATTAAAGCTATTAGTGACTTAAAATTTAACTATATCACAATACATATAAGTTCTGGTCTTAATGCATTAAAAGAAGCAAAAAAAGTTTCTGGAAAAACAAAAATTGTTGGAGTGACAATTCTTACATCACTTGATAATAAATTATTAAGCGAAATTGGATACAACAAAGCAGTAAAAAGTATAGTAATTAAGCAGGCTAAATTAGCCAAAAAAGCAAATTTGGATGCTATAGTTTGCAGTCCCATGGAAGTAAATCTTGTTAAGAAAATATTTAAAAAAGAAATAATAACTCCAGGTATAAGATTTAATTCTAAATTAGATGACCAGAAAAGAACTCTAACTCCTAAACAAGCTTATAAAAATGGAAGTGATTGGTTAGTGATTGGACGACCAATTACTAAAGGAAATATTAAAAATAATCTTCAAAATTTTATAGATCATTTAAAATAATGGTTAAAGGAATAAAAATTTGTGGGGTCTCTGATCTTGAGACTTTAAGTTATATCTTAAATCATCAATTTCCTCCCAAGTTTGTAGGTTTTATAACCAATTACAAGAAGAGCAAAAGATATGTGGAATATGAAAAATTAAAAAACTTGGTTAGTATTAAAAAAGGGAATACAAATTTTGTTTCTGTGCTTGTTAATCCAGATGATCAAATATTAGAACAAGTTAAAGAACTTAATTTCGATTTTTATCAGCTGTATGATGTGAATCCCGAAAAGACAAGAATAATAAAGGAAAAATATGATATTAAAGTAATTACTGCTTTAACAATTCAAAGTCAAAAAGATGTTGATAAATATAAAGATTATGATGAAATTTCAGATCTAATTCTTTTTGATGGTAAAGGTTATGAGAAGTCAATTGGATTTAATCATGAATTATTAAATTCTATACCTAATTCAGTGAATAAAATGATTGCCGGAAATATAAAAATAGAAGATATTCCAAATTTAAAAAATAAAGATTACTTTGTAGATCTAAGTGGTTCTTTAGAAAACAAAGATGGTAAAAAAGATTTAGAAAAAATTAATAAACTATTAAATTTAAAAATTGAAAATGAAACTTAAAAAAGGAATTCCAGTCATTGATCAAGGAGATAGACTAGGTTTTTGGGGTGGAAAATTTGGTGGAAATTTTGTGCCTGAAACACTTAAAAAACCAATAGAAGATCTTGAAATACAATTTAATAAATTAAAAAATGACAAAAACTTTATAAAAGAAAGAGATAGGTATTTCAAAAATTGGATCGGGACACCCACAAGATTTATCAAGTTAAATAATTTAACAAAATATGTTGATGGAGCACAGATTTGGTCGAAAATTGTATCTGATGCTAATGGAGGGGCCCACAAAATTTATAATGCAACTGTACATTGCTTAATGGCTAAAAGGTCTGGAAAGAAAGTAATAATTGGCGACACCGGCGCTGGGTACGCTGGTAAAATGTTAAGCATGGCAGCTAAGAAATTTGGATTGAAGTGCAAAATTTTTATGGGTGCAAAAGACATAAAAAGACAACAGCCAAATGTGAAAGCAATGAAGAAAAATGGTGCTGACGTAGTACCTGTATATTCAGGAAGTCAAACACTTGTGGATGCTGTTTCTGAATGTATGAGATTTTGGGTTGCAAATTGTGATACAACTGCAATGTGTGTGGGAAGTACTGTAGGACCCGCAATTTTTGTTCGTATATGTGGTTGGAGTACTAGTCAAATATCTAGAGAGCTTAAGGTTCAATTAATAAATGAATTTGGTGAAGTTCCAAAAAAACTTAAATTGTATAATTGTGTAGGAGGAGGTTCCTCAAGTTTTGGTTTTTGGAATGAATTTATGGATTATAATAAAAAACAAGTTGAGTTTATTGGTGTCGAAGCAGGAGGACCAAGCAAAAGTAAAAGGCATGCAGCTCCCTTAACCTATGGTTCCAAAATCGGAATACTTCATGGTGCAGCTCAATATGTTAATCAAAATAGCGATGGACAGATTGAAGAAACTGAGTCAATATCTGCGGGTCTTGATTATCCTGGAATTTCTCCTCTCCATTGCTTCTTAAAAGATACAAAGCGTGCAAGATATACAGCAGCTAGTGATGAAGAAGCTTTAAAAGCTTACCAAATAGTAACAAAATTTGAAAATTTAAGACCATCTCTCGAACCAAGTCATGCATTCTCAGTTGCAATCAAAGAAGCAAAAAAATTAAGCAAGGATACAATAGTAATTGTTAATAGTTGTGGAGATGCATACAAAGACCGAGGAATTTTAGAAAAAAAGTTGGGAAAGAGATATGTTAAATCCAATTAGTCTTGCATTTAGAAAGGCTAAAAATGAAGAAAGACCAGCACTACTTACTTATACTGTTGCTGGGGATAGTTCAAAGAAACAGTCTTTAAATATCTTAAAAGCAATTTCAAATTATGCAGATATTTTAGAAATCGGTGTGCCTCATAACACTCCTGTTGCAGATGGAGGACAAATTCAAACTAGCGCTTATAGAGCAATTAAAAATGGCATTAAAATGAATGACATTTTTAAAATTGTCAGTGATTTTAAAAAAAGTAAAAATTCAAAACCTGTAATATTTATGGGTTATTATAATATGATTTTCCAATACGGTGAAAATAAATTTATAAAAAAATGTAAAAAATCAGGTGTTAATGGTTTAATTGTTGTTGATTTACCATGGCCAGAAAACAAGAATTTTTCAAAGAAATGTAAAAAAAATTCAATTAATTTTATCCAATTATTGTCTCCCACAACATCAAATAAAAGACTAAAAAGTATTACAAAAGATTCTCATGATATGATTTATTATATAAGTATGTTATCTACTACGGGAGGTAAGCTTAAAGTTTCACCAAAAAAAATATTAACTAATTACAATAAAATTAAAAAAATAAGTCCTAAAAAAAATTGTGTTATTGGTTTTGGGATAACTGAAAAAACTATATCAAATTTTAAAAATACAGATGGAATTGTTGTTGGTAGTCAAATTTGTAAAGAAATTACTAGAAGTTTAAACAATAGACAAAATCCTGTCATAAATGTAAGTAAGATGGTCAGTAAACTAAGAAATAAAATTTTATGAATTGGCTAACAAAGGCTATAAATTTTGGGGAAAAAATAAAGAAGGTACTTCGAAAAAGACCTTCAAAAGACGATATAGCTAATTCAGATTGGACCAGTTGTTGCAAAGGTCCAATATTAAAGAAAGATTTAGAGAATAATTTATGGGTTTGTAATCTTTGTGGAAAACATCATAGAATTAGTTGTAGACAAAGATTTGATATAGTCTTTGGAAAGAATTCCTATCAAATTTTAGAGTCACCAATACCTACTGAAGATCCATTGAATTGGGTCGATACAAAATCTTACAAAGACAGACTTAAAATTGCGAGAAAAAAAACTAATCAAAATTGTGCAGTAATGATCGCAAAAGGAAAAATTAATGGAATTGAAGTAACAGCAGGAGCAATAAACTTTGATTTTATAGGGGGTTCGGTTGGAGCTGCAGAGGGAGAGGCTATAATTTACGGAGTACAACACGCAATAGACAACCAAACACCTTACTTGTTCTTTCCTTGTGGCGGAGGACAAAGGATGTTTGAGTCAACTATCGCTTTAGCAAACATGACTAGAACAACACTTGCTATAAATGAACTTAAAAATAACAATTTACCTTATATTGTATGCTTTACTGATCCTACAGCAGGTGGAATAACTGCATCTTTTGCAATGTTAGGGGATATTCATCTTGCAGAACCTGGGTGCCTAATAGCTTTTGCAGGAAAAAGGGTAATTCAAGCGACTGTAAAAGAGGAATTAAGTTCTGATTTTCAAACAGCTGAATTTGTTGAGAAACATGGTTTTGTCGATAGAGTTGTACATAGAAAAGATATACAAAAAGAAGTGGGGAAACTTCTATCGATATTACTTAAAAAAAATTCTGATATACATTTAGAAAATTTAAATGAAACTTCAGAAACTAATATCCAAACTAGAGAAGCATCATAAAAAAAAACTAGACTTATCTCTGGGAAGAACTTTTAATCTATTAAAAAAACTTGGTGATCCACAAGATAAATTAAAAAACATTATCACAGTTGTTGGAACTAATGCTAAAGCAAGTATGTGCTATAGCTTTAAGTCAATACTTAACGAAGCTGGATACAAGACTAATCTTTACACTTCGCCCCACCTTCTCTCTTACACAGAAAGATACGTTTTTAATGACAAAGAAATTAATGAGGAAGATTTAATAGAACTGCTGACTGATGTTGAAAAAACTTTAGGAGATGACAATGCAACATTATTTGAAATTTTAACTTGTGCTTTTTTAAAACATGCTGAAAATTTCAAAGACAATATTAATATTATAGAAGCAGGATTATTTCATCAATTTGATAGTACAAATGTATTTAAGGAAAATTTAATGACTCTAATTGGTGTAATTCATAATGACCACTTTCAATGGCTTGAAAATAAATCAATTGAAGGGGTAATATATGAAAAAACAGCTAAGCTTTTAAACTCAAATATATTTATTAATAAACAAGTAAATAATGAAATAAGAGATAAAATAGAAAGTTCATTGGAAAAAAATACATCAAATAAATATTTTTTTGGGAAAGATTTTAATATTGCAAAGTCTGAAAATGGATTTATTCAATATCAAGATCAGTTGGGAGAATTAGTATTACCTGAACCAAGTATTCTTGGAGATCATCAGCTTTATAATGTTAGTACCTCAATTGCTGCATCAAGAAAGATTTTTAATATTAAAGATGAACATATTGCAAAGGGTATCAAAAATATTTCATTAAAAGCAAGACTTGAAGAGATAAAATCTGGAAAATTAAAAGAGATTGTTGGAAATAATAAACTTATAGTTGATGGTGGTCACAACATTAGTGCAAGTTTTTCTATCGCTAATTGGATTAAAAATCAAAATGAAGAAGTAAATCTAATCGTAGGTATGATGAAAGATAAAGAACATACAGAATTTATAAAAGCTTTTGAAAATATTGTAAATTCAATTACTTTAATTGATATTCCTAATCAAGATGGTGCAATTTCAAAGGAAGATTTTAGAAAAAAGCTAAATAATTTAAAATTAAATTTGAAACTTTCTGATGGTATTGAAGAAAGTATAAAATCCTTATCAAAAAATGAAAATACTATTATACTATGCTTAGGTTCACTATATCTTGCTGGAGAAATTTTAAGATTAAATTAGATATTTTCTTTTATCCAAGAAACAATTTCACTTTTTGGAACTGCTCCAACCTTAGTTGAAACATGATTTCCATCTTTCATTAAAATCATCGTGGGGATTCCTCGAACACCATATTTAGTTGGCGTATTTGGCTCTTCATCAATGTTATGTTTTGCTATAGATAATTGGTCAGACATTTCATTTGATATTTCTTCCAAGCTGGGAGCCACCATGTGGCATGGACCGCACCATTCTGCCCAAAAATCACAAATTAATATCTTATTATCTTTAACTAATTGATCAAAACTCTCGTCGGTAGATTTTACTGTTGCCATATAAGTTTTATATAAATTAATTTTATTTATTCAATAGTTAAAAATGGGTAAATTGAATTTTATACATTAAACATTCTCATACTTTTTTTGAATAGACATTGCATAAGTATTAAATTCATCTAACAGAGCTAATTTTTCGTTATCATTTTCATTAGTGTATTTTTCTCTTAAAGTATCAATTTCATTATATAAAGTAGGTATTGTCCACCATTTCTCTTTTCTTTCACTTAGTATTCTTTTAGCTATATCTCTTCTAATAGACTTGTACATAGAATTTGGAAGTATCTCTGGAGCTTCTTGAAATATAATTTTTTTACCAAAACTGACTAATCTATCATCTTCAAACTTATCTAATAAATTTAATTTCTCTTTCCATGGTGCCTCATGCCAACTTGGAAACAGAGCAGTGTCCTTATTAGATGTAAATTTAGTATAAATACTCTCTTCTGCATATATTTCTTCTTGCGATTTTGATTGCTCTTTTTCTTCTGCGACCTCACGAAGAGCGGTTAAAATATTTTGTGAAAACTGTTCATTATTTTGAACATATTCAGCTCTTTTTTTAATAACGTTTTTATCTAATTTATTATATGGTTCAACATTCAAGCCATATTTTGCGTCAATAATTATTGGTGCTTTGTTTGATCTAACAGTTCTCAAAAACTTTGGGGTTTTTTTCATCTCAGTTTTTAATTCATTTATAGATTTATTTATCAATGGTTGAATTTCTGTTCTAAGATCTATTGTATAATACCATCCTTGATAAATAGGATGCATACAATGTTTTGCATGTAACGGTACAACTAGATGAAGCCTGGACTTTCCATAATAATACTCATTTAAAGTTACAATTTCTCCTTTTTTCATAATTGTTTCAGTATTAGATTTATTTGCAGTACTTAAGAAAGATTCCCAAGTATGTTCTTGCTTTTCTTTTACAATTTTCAACACTTTTGCAGTAAGTTCTGCATCAGCTAGTGCAGAGTGAGCATCGCTTGCATCTATGCCTTGCATCTGAGCCAAAGATGCTAATTTAAAAACTGGGTTATTTTTTTCATTAATTTCAGTTTCTAAAACTGTTGGATCTACTGCATATGCAGCTCTTGCAATATTTATTCCATCATGTCTTGTATTTGGTGCGGAATTTGTCAAATAAGGATACCTAATACTTTTGAAAAATTCTTTTCTTATCATCTCCTCATCGAAATTTAGTGAACTCCATCCTAAGAAAATAGCAGGACTCCATTTTTTAAAAATTTTTTCAACCTGCCCAAGCATTTGATAGTGACTTAGATTTGTTTGAGTAAGTTGTTTAATTGATGTCTTATTAACTATTAAAGCTGCAGCTTGAAAAATCTCAGTTTCATGAAGTCTGCATCGAAGATTAAATCTATCTTTTTCTTTAAAGTTCTCGTCAAATAGTATTCCTCCAATTTCTATGATACTACCAAAGTCAGTGCTAGCACTTGAAGATTCTATATCCCAGATTGCTAAATTCATTGATTTATAAGGTCTTTTTTATCAAATTCTAAATCTTTAACTCTTTTAGCCCTATTAGTAATTGCATCTACCGATATTTGAAGTTTTCTAAAATCTTCTGTCAATTGTGTATTTCTTTTATCAATATTGCTAAATCTTTCAGAAAATCTAGTGATGTCTTCAAATATTTTGCTAAATTCTTTTTGAATAATATCGGCTTTTTCACTCATTTCCTTGTTGTCAATAAATAGTCTGTATGTCTTTAAAAAACCAAAAATAGTATTAGGCGATACAATTATAACATTTTTAGTTCTTGCTTCTTCTGAAAAATTTCCTTTTGCCTCCATTATGGCATTATAAACACCTTCGGACGCAACATACATAATTGCAAATGGAGCTGTCTCATTTTCTATGATATATTTTTCTGAAATATCCTTAATATGTTTTTTAATATCATCAGAAAATAATTTTGCGTAATTTTTCTTTTGTTGTTCATCTTTCTCGGTAATTAATTTTGTATAATTTTCCCAAGCAAATTTGGAGTCTATTGGAACACATTCATGAGGTTCTCCAAGATGTAAAAAACAGTCAACTCTTTTTCCATTTGATAAAGTATATTCCATATCGAAATACTTTTTACTTAAAACATCAGAGACAATTGTTTTTAAGGAATCATTTCCTAACCTTCCTCTTGTACCTTGATTATTAAAAAGATTTTTAAAATCAATTACACTAGTTTTTATCTCATTAATTTCTTCCTGTGCCTTATCAATCCTAGCCAATCTTTCATTTAAACCACTTACTATTGACCTAATTTCTTTATCTGACTCATTTTGTTTTTGTGTAATTTTTTCTGATAAATCACTTTGTTTTTGCGTAATTTTTTCTGATAAATCACTTTGTTTTTCAGTGATTTTTTCAGTTAAAACAGAATTATTCTCAGCATTTTTTTCAATTAATTTTTCAATTTTTTCAGAAAGATTTTCATTATTTTGATTACTTTTGGCGCGATCAAGCTTCTTAATTACCAAAACAATTAACACAATTAAGACAGCAATAAATATTAATATAATATACTCCAACATATTTTCTTTCTTAAGAATTGTTTTAACGGAGTTTTAGAATTGATTTTTATCAGGAACTAAACACCTCGCATCTAAACAAGTAGCTTAATGTAATTTTCTTTTATATTTATTAATTGAGATTAGTCAAGAAATATTATTTAGTTCATAAAATTTTTTTACTCTTCCCATGAACAAGTTTTGATACATTTCAAGTTCAGCCCCTTCTATTTTAAATTCTTGAAACAATATATCTTGAGTACATAAAAGAATTATCCCAGCTTTCATCTTAGTGCCATGAACAACATCATGACCCAATGTGTAAGCGCCAAGTTGCAAAAAGTAATCTTGTATAAAATCTGATTTCTTTGGCTTATTAGCTTGCTTAAAATCTATACAAACGTCTACACCATTCATTTTAGCTAATAAATCTGCTGTGCCCGCGTACTGATCTGGATAATAAATAGTTTCCTCAATTCCATATATTTCCTCTAGCCTGCCATTTAGTCCTTTATCAATAATTTCTTTTGCCATTATTTTATGTTGCTCATTGGTCTCAAAAAAACTCTCATTTAATCTACCTCTAAGGAAATCCTCTATATATGAGTGCATTAACGTTCCTCTAGTAGAAGCCTCCGTTTTAATTCTGTTGGCTTCTTTTAAGCCTACTCTTTCTCTCCAATTTGCTAAAGCTGCTTTTTCTTCTTCTGATTTAGTTAGAGAAAGTATACTTGTTACGGACGGAAGTTTAGCCTGACCCAAAGAGTACTTTCTATATCCGTCTTCAATAGATCTTGTTGACTTTGGATAATTAAATTTATTATTCCAACGCATTTTATTTACTTAATAATTTTATAATATTTTGAATATTTTTTTTTTTAGACATTTTTTTAGAAGACATCAAACAGGCTTGCGATAGAAGTATTTCTCCATCCTTTAAAATTCTTAAATTGTTAGCTTTTAAAGTTTCTCCTGTGCTGGTTATATCGGTTAAAATCTCAGATGAACCAGTAAATGGATATATCTCAGTTGCTCCAAGGGAAGGTACTAATTTAAATTGAGTCACTCCTTTTGAAAATAAAAATTCTTTGGTCAAGTTTGGATATTTTGTTGCAACTCTTAATCTACTTTTCTTTTTATCTTTAAAATCAAAAGATATTTCTTCTAAATCAGCAAGTGTTTGGACATCTATCCACTCATCAGGAACAGCTACAACTAGAGTAGCATTTCCATAATCAAGTTTTTTGTTAATGGTAACTTTATTTTGAATATTTAATTCAGATTCTTTTAATAAATCATAACCTGAAAATCCTATATCCAAAGTTCCATCTCCTAATCTTTCTATTATTTCTCTTGCATGAAGATAAACTATTTTAATTTTCTTATTTTCTTTTATATATCCAAAAAGATCTCTTTCCCCTCTTTCTGATAAAATTTTTAGATTTTTATTTTTAAAAATACTTAAAGTGTCTTTTCTGAGTCTACCTTTGCTAGGGATGCCAATTTTAATCATTTAAATTTATTGCACCTCCAACAGCTGGAACCTTTATTTTAGAACCTAAATCACTAATAAGATTGTCATAACGGCCACCATTTACCTCAATTTTTTTTGAATTTATTTTTGTTTGAATTTTAAAAACCATTCCTGTGTAATATTCCAAATGTCTGCCGAATGAAGATGAAAAATTTACATTTAACTTTGAAACTTTATCTGTAGTTATTGGAAAATAATTCTTTCCAACACTAAGATTTATTTTATTTTGTTTAAAAAAAGTATTTAGTGTAGCTGCTGCTTTACTCATAGAACAACTAATTTTTAAATAATCTCTAATAATTTTTACAACATTTTGGCCTTTTATTTGTCTTCTAGGATCTTTAATTTTATTATCAAACCTTAATAAAATTTCGTTTAAAGTTCGACCTGCAATATTTCTATCTTGATTTTGTTTAAACATTTTTAAATATCTTTTTTTATCCAATTCAACTACTGTTTCATCTACATCTGAGTTAGTCTCTAAACGCTTCAACAATTCGTTAAAATAATTTTCTCTCCAAAAATGTCTTTGTAATCTAAGCCTCCATCTTTTTGGAATATCTAATTTATTTATTAATAAGTGAAAAATTTCAACATTCCCAATTGTAATATTTCCAGTTTTGTATCTAAATTTATTTATAACTTTAATACTTGTATCTATGATTTTTTTGTCATCTCTTTTCTCATTTTTTGATCCTAAAATCTCAAAACCTATTTGATCTCTTATTATCTTATCAGTTTTTTTTTGAACTTTTCTGAATGCTTGTCCGCTGTAAAAAACTTTTGAAGATTTCTTATTTTTTTGATTAAGATATTTAATACAAGACGCAACAGTTAAATCTGGTCTTAAACAAATTTCTTTTCCGTTCTGATCAGGAAATGAAAAAATTAAACTTCTAAATGACTCACCAGATCTCTCAAGAATTAAATTAGTAGGTATGACTATATCTAAATCGATGTAATCAAATCCACTCGATTTTAAGGATTTAAGAATATTCTCAGACAAGTTTTTTGACTTCATTAATTAAATCTTTCTTTGAAAAAGTTTTATTATTCTCTCCCTTAACACCTTTTAAATTTTTTATTGTCACTGTATTATCTTTAAACTCATTTTCTCCGCAGATAATGGCAACTGGTAATTGGCGTTTATTTGCAAAAGTAAGCTGTTTACCGAGATTTTTTTTAGAATCTAAAAATATTTCAGCGTTAATATTGTTTTGTCTTAAGAGATCTAAAATTTCGTAGTAATTTTTTAAATATTTTTGGTCCATTACACATACCAAAACTGATTTTTGTTCATCTAATTCAATTTGATCTAATTGCATTAATGCAAATAAAAGTCTGTCTACGCCAAAACTTATGCCTGTCCCTGGAATATCTACACCTTTAAATCTTGATATAAGTTTTGCGTAAGCTCCTCCTGAGCAAATACTACCTATATCTACTTCTTTGCCTTTGTTATTTGTAACTTTAAAATTTAAATTTGTTTCTACAATAAAATCAGAATAATAAGCTAAACCTCTCACAATTGTGAAATTAGTCTTTACTTGATCTAAGCTTGATCCATACCCAAGTACCACAAAAAATTCTTCCAACTCTTTTATTCCCTCTTGTGACAATGGATTTTTAAAGCTTTGTTTCAATTCTTTTAAATCCTTTATTTTTAGATATTTTAATATTTGGTCAACCTGCTCATCATTTAAATCTGCACCTTTTGTGATAGCTCCACTAGTATCTTTTCGTTCTTTTCTTAAGAGATCTTCCACACCTTTTAACCCAAAACCAGGTTTATCAAGTTTATCAATTGCTCTAATAACTTTTAATTGCTTTTCATTGGATATTTTCAAATCATCTAACAATCCCTGAACTATTTTTCTATTACTTACATTGATTGTAAATTGATCTTTCTTTAGTCCACATTCAAGTAATGCTGCTGAAATTAAATTACAAAGCTCAGCATTAGCCTGTGAGGAATTAACATTTCCAACAATATCAAAATCTGCTTGCAAAAATTCTCTATACCTTCCATTTCCTGCCTTTTCATTACGAAATACATTTTGAATAGCATATCTTTTATAAATTGAGGGTAACTCTTGATTATTTTGAGCAACAAATCTTGCTAGAGGACTTGATAGATCATATCGAAGAGTAATATTTTTATCTCCATCTTTAAATGAAAATACATCAGACATAGGGTTAGTTTCATCATCTGCCAAAAATGATCCAATATTTTCACTGATCTCAAACGATGGGGTTTCTAGTGGCTCAGCACCAAACTTAATAAAAACATTCTCAATTGCTGATAAAAGCTTTTTTTTGAGAAGAAGTTTCTTGTCCCAACGATCTTCAAACCCTGAGGGTAACCCAGGTATTAATTTATTTTCTTTCTTCATTTTTTGGTACCCTGGCTTGGGATCGAACCAAAAATTTCAGTTCCACAAACTGACGTGATAACCATTTCACCACCAGGGCTTATTGTTGTTTTATACTAATTAGAGTTAAATTTAAATTTATAAATAGTTAAATAGCTAGCTGCAAGCCAGCATGAAAATGATGTCTTTTGTGAGATACAAGGATGTAGCTATTTATAATCATGAAAGTTAAATAGCATTTTAAACTTAAAATGCAAGTATGTATTGTATAGGAATATTTATAGGCTTGCCTACTATATTCCTATACAAAATTTTAAATGAAATAAATTTTAAGATGTTTTCTTTAAATTTACAGCGCTAGGACCTTTATCTCCATCCTGAATTTCAAATTCTACAGCGTCGTTCTCATTCAAAAAACGAAGTCCTGCTTCACGAACTGCGCTTGCATGAACGAAACAATCTTTTTCTCCGTCTTCTCTTTCTATAAAACCGTAGCCCTTCTTACCGTTGAACCACTTTACTTTACCTTTTAATGTACTCATACTTTTTGTTTACTCTTTCTTTATTATATTAAACTTAGCTAAACTTCAGCTAGCGGGATAAATATTAGATTTTAAATTTGAATGCAAGCTTTAATCAAGCGCACTTTTTACAGTTTGTGGTGGCTTCGGCGGGACTCGAACCAGCGACACAAGCCTTTTCAGGGCTCTGCTCTACCAACTGAGCTACGAAGCCAAAATTTAAAATCTAAAAATAATTCGTCCCTTAGATAGGTCGTAAGGACTGATCTCAACAGTAACATTATCACCTTGCAAAACTCGAATTCTATTTTTTCTTAACTTCCCAGCAGTATGTGCAGTAACAATTTGTTTATTTTCATCTAATTGTACTCTGAACATTGCGTTTGGAAGAAGATCGATTACTTTTCCTTTGAACTCTAACAAGTCTTGTTTTGCCAATATTACTTTCTCCTTATTCTAGATTTTATACTCAAAGCATGACCTTTTAATTCTTCATACTCAGCGAGATGTTTAGCGTATTCTCCTATTTTCTCAACACCTTTTTTTGAGAGTGTTATCAGGCTGATTTTTTTATAAAATTCACTAAGACTTAATCCTGAGGAAAATTTAGCAGATGCATTTGTAGGTAATACGTGGTTTGTGCCAACAGCATAATCACTTAAAGCCATAGGAGAGTACTTACCTATGCAAATACTTCCTGCATTAAAAATTTTATCTTTATATTTTTTGAAGTTACTTACATTTAACTCTAAATGTTCAGGAGCTATTTCATTAATTACATTTATAATCTGCTTATCATTATTTACTTTTAGAATAAGTCCATTATTTTTGATGCTTTTTGTAGCAATACTTTGTCGTGGTATTTTTTTTAATTTAGAGACCAAATCCTTTTTGAATTTTTTAATTAAATTTGAGTCTTTTGTGATTAATATGCATTGTGAATTTATATCATGCTCTGCTTGACCAATCATTGATGTTGTGACTTCATTCAAATTAGTTTTGCCATCTGCTAATATTGTTATTTCAGATGGACCAGCAATCATTCCTTCAATTCCTACATCTCCAAAAACCTGCCTTTTAGCACCAGCAACAAAGATATTACCAGGGCCAACAATTTTATTTACTTTTTGAATATAGGCTAAACTACCTATGGCTTGCGCTCCTCCCATAGAATAAATTTCATTTATACCTAGTTTTTTTGCTGCATATAAAACTGCTGGATTTAGTTTTCCATTATTTTTTGGATTTGCTAGTACGATTCGTTTTACACCTGCAATTTTTGCAGGAATTGCGTTCATCAACAATGTAGATGGCAAGTTTGCTGGAACATATATTCCTACTGATTGGATTGGTACATATTTATATTCTATTTTATTATTTAAACTATCCTTAAATAAAATATTCTTGTTTTTTTGTTTAATGTGAAAATTGAATATTCTCTTGAATGCAAAATCAATTGCTTTTTTAATCTTAGGATCCAGAAGTTTAATTGCATTATTCATTTCTTTAATGCTTGGCTTAATTTGACTATTTTTACTAAATTTTTTTTCATATTTTAAAAGTGCTTTATTTTTATTTTTCTTTATATCGTTAAGGATCTTGGATATAATTTTACTTTCAGGTTTTTTTGAAGACCTTCTAACGTCTAGAAATTTTGTTAAATTATCTAAATAGTTTTTTTTATTACAATTAATTTGTTTTATCATTTTCTAATTTTTGATCCTCAAGTGTTACCTCAATTACCTCAGCGGAGAGAGTTATAATTCTATTTTTCGAAAATAACATAATTATTTCAAAGTTTTGTTCTTTCTTAAAAATATCAATAGTTAAGAGTTCTAATGAAAGATTCGGGTCTTTTTGGTCTATATTCTTTGATTTAGAAGAATTTATAAATTCAAATTTTATAATACTGTTTATATGTTTATTTTTATTTTCCTCCTCTTTGCTAAGTCTTAATATAGACATCAGGAAAATCTTATTTGAAGCTAAGTACTTAACATCTTTTATATTTACTCTCCCTTCAGAACAGCAAGCTGAAATGACATTAAGATCCTCTGGAGATTGTGCAATTATCTTTTTTAAGTATTGATCTTCCATCAACTAATACGTCTTATTTTTACACCTACTTTTTTGAGTTTATTCTCTATATTTTCATATCCTCTATCTAAGTGGTAAATTCTATTAATGATAGATGTCCCTTTGGCTACAAGCGCTGCTAGAACTAATGCAACTGAGGCTCTTAAGTCACTAGACATTAATTCTGCAGCCTTAAAATTTGTGCTGCCTAAAATTAAAGCCTTATTTTTTTTTATTATGATTTCAGCACCCAATCTTCTTAATTCGGCTACATGCATGAATCTATTTTCAAAAATACTCTCCGTTATTGAGCTTTTTCCTTTTGCCTTACATAAAAGAACCATGAATTGTGCTTGCAAATCTGTTGGAAAGTTTGGGTACTCTTTTGTAACCAAATTGGTGATATTTTTAATTTTTTTTGGACCCAGTATATGAATTTGATTTTTACTTGTTTTAATTTTAGCTCCAACCTTCCTCAGTAAAGACAGTTCTACTTTTATAATTTTAGGATCAAAGTTATTAATCTTTAAATTACCACCAGTCAAACATGCTGCGACACAAAAAGTTCCAGTTTCTATCCTATCTGACATAACTGAGTAAATAGTACTTTTTAAAATTTTTACTCCTTCAATCCTAACAGTCCGCTTTCCAATAAATTTAATTTTAGCACCACCAGACTTTAAAAAATTTATTAAATCAATTATTTCTGGTTCAATTGCACAATTTCTAAGTATTGTAATTCCATTCGCTAAGCATGCTGCTATAATTGTATTTTCAGTTGCCCCAACACTAATTTTTGAAAATCTAATTTTTGCTCCTTTTAGTTTTCCTTTAGAATTTGCATGTATGTAACCTTTTTTGATTTCATACTTCATTCCAAGTTTTTTAAGTGCATTTAAATGATAATTTATAGGTCTTGCTCCAATTAAACAGCCTCCAGGCAAAGAAGTAATAGATTTTTGATACTTAGCAACCAGGGCACCTAAAACTAAAATTCCAGCCCTCATTGTTCTAACAAGAGAATATGAGGCAAAAAATTTATGTTTTTTTTTCTTTGTTATTTTAACGGTTTTTTTATCTTTACTAAATTTTATTATTGACCCAAGGGATTTTAAAAGATTAATCATTGTATCTATATCTTTCACTCTTGGTAAATTTTTAATTACAACTTCTTTTTCAAATAAAATCGTTGATGCTAGTATTGGTAAAGCGGCATTTTTAGAACCTGAAATTGCAATCTCTCCCTTTAATTTACTAGGGCCTTTAACAATAAATTTGTCCATTATTATATTTTTGGAAGTGTAACTCCCTTTTGGCCCTGATATTTGCCATTTCTATCTGCATATGAAACTGATGGATCTTCATTTCCTTTGATAAACACAAATTGTGCAACACCTTCATTAGCATAAATTTTTGCTGGCAATGGGGTTGTGTTTGAAAATTCCAGAGTTACATGACCCTCCCATCCTGGCTCAAGAGGCGTAACATTAACTATTATTCCACATCTTGCATAGGTAGATTTTCCTAAACAAATTACCAAAACATTTTTTGGAATTTTGAAATACTCTATTGTTCTTGCTAACACGAAAGAGTTAGGTGGTATTATACATTCTGAAGAGTTTTTAGTAATAAAATTAGAAGATTTAAAATTTTTTGGATCTACAATTTCAGAATTAACATTAGTAAAAATTTTAAATTCGTCAGAAACTCTTGCATCGTAACCATATGATGATACACCAAATGATATTTTATCACCTCGAACTTGTTTATCTTCAAATGGAGAAATCATATCATTATCTCTGGCCATTTGAATAATCCACTTATCAGATTGAACTGACATTATTTATTTTTTTTCTTTGTTTTTTTTTGGAATTCTTTTCTCTTTCTTAAATTTTTTCTTAAAGCAAGTTCAAGCTTACTTAAATTATTTTTCTTTGAAGTCATAATTTATTTTTTGTCAGGATTTGTAAGATGATCTAGAGTGATAACTTGATCAATAGGAATTGTTTTATCATCTTCTATTTTTGCTGGTCCAGTTTTGATTTGCTTCTTGGCTCTTTTTTCTGCAAGTTTTTTTTCTCTTTTTGCTTTTTTTTCCATGAGCTTTGCGTTTTTATTAGCTCCATATGTGTAGTGAATTCCCATAACATTTACCTCTGATAGATATAACTTATTTTAAAAAAAAATTAAGGCAATAATTTGAAAAAATTAAATTTATACACTAATTTGAGTTAAATATTGCCCTTATAGTTAAATGGTATAACACATCCATGGTAAGGATGAGTTTCCAGTTCAATTCTGGGTGAGGGCACCAGTTTTATTTTGTGTAAAATTTTTTTTTAAATATAAATCCAATTGAAACTAAAATTATAATACCAAGAATTGGCAAATAAATATCCGGAGTAAAAATTAGTTCAAGAATAGTTGGAACCTCAGAGTTATCTTCTAAAATCTTACTCAAACCAGCTCCAAGAGATGCGCCAACAAATAATTGTGGAGTCATTCCAATTAATGAACCTAAGAAAAAGTTTATAACTTTAACATTAAAAATTGTTGGTAAAATATTTGAAATAAAAAAAGGAATACCACCAATAAATCTATAAATTAAAAAAAAAATAAATTCATTCTTTTTAAATTTTTCAGTTAAATTACTAAAACGTGATGAAAATTTCTTCTCAACTAAATCTTTTAAAAAGTAATTAGCAAATACATATAAAAGTGTTGCTCCTATTGATAAACCAAATACTATAAGCAAAGTTCCTAACCACTTTCCAAAAATAAAACCACCGACTAAAAATACAGGTGAACCAAAACCTAACAAAAGAACCCATACTATAGTACCTAATAAAAAAATAATACTTGATATAAAAATATTTTGATTTTTAATTTCTTCCAAAGCATTTCTATTTTCTCTTATTAGTTCATAACTAGAGAAATCCTGAAATGAAAATTTATTAAAAAAAAACAATAAAAAAACAAATACTATCAAAATGTAAGCAGAGCCTAAAAATACTTTAATTTTTTTTTCTCTATTCATTGATTTTTTAACTTATTAAAAATCACTGTACTTATATACATATATTTGTATAACTACCGAAATTTAACATTAATTTAACAACAATGAAACGTACATATCAACCAAGTAATAGAAAAAGAAAAAAAGCAGTTGGCTTTAGAGCAAAGAGAAAAACAAAGGGTGGAAGAAAAGTATTAAAAAGAAGAAGGGCTAAAGGAAGAAAAAAATTAACAAACGCTTAATGAAAAACAAGATCGTAAGCCTTTCTAAAAATGAGGATTTTAAATCTATTCTTAGTGGAAAAAAGATTTCTAATAAGTATTTAACAATTTTCTTTAAAAAACTTTCAGATAAAAATACTAATAGATTGAATATTAGTTTTGTAGCCAAAAAAAAGATTGGGAATGCAGTAACTAGAAACAGAATTAAAAGAAGGCTAAGAAATATTATGAACGAAGCTGTGAAATCAATTAACATTAATCTAAATTACTGCTATTTATTGATGGCAAAAATATCAGTAAGTAAAGATCCTTATGAAAAAATAAAAATGGTAACAATAGATGAATTTAAAAAAATTAAATGACAAATATTATTAAATTTTTAATGATTAAAATTATAAGATTTTATCAAATTCTGATATCTCCATATTTAGGAAATAATTGCAGATATCTTCCAACCTGTTCAGATTATTTTATTGAAAATTTAAAAGAGAATGGGATTTTAAAAGGAAGTATCAATGGATTTAAAAGAATACTTAGTTGTCATCCAATAAAATTCTTGGGTGGTGGAGAAGGATTTGACCCAGTTAAAAAGAAAAAGTAATTTATGGATACAAAAAATGTAATTGCTGCTATATCTTTAAGTGCTGCTGTAATAATTCTTTATAGTTTGTTTTTTGCTCCGGCTGTAGTAGACCAAAAAGATATTCAAAATGATAAAAAAATTACCAGTGAAAATTCTTCAACAGATGCACCGTCATTAGTTCAGGATGAGGAAATAATTAAAATATCTAGAAATGAAGCTTTAGGAGAAAATGACAGAATTGTTTTTGAAAATGAAAAAATCAAAGGTTCAATTTCATTGATTGGGTCGTCGATAGATGACTTAACTTTTAAAAATTATACTAATACTCTAAATGGAGATGACAATGTTATTCTGCTTAATCCAAAACAGTCAAATAATGGATATTATGTAGAGACTGGTTGGGCAACAACTAGTAAAAATATTGACTTACCAAACTCAAAATCTCTATGGAATATTGTGGGAAATAACAAACTTACTCCTAATTCCCCAGTAAAATTAAGTTGGACTAACAATCAAAATATTAAATTTGTAAAAGAAATAAGTTTAGATAATCAATATCTTTTCAATATTAAGCAAACAATTATGAATAATTCAGATAAAACTTATAACTTTTATCCATATGGACAAATAATAAGAAATGTAGCCCCTGATGTAACTAATTTTTATATTTTGCATGAGGGTTTAATTGGAGTTTTTGATGATCAATTAGTTGAAGAGGATTATGATGATATTGAGGAAAAAAAATATTCTAAAAATGCACAATCTGGATGGCTAGGTATAACTGATAAATATTGGCTTACGAGTCTTATTCCCGAAAAAGATAAAAGTTTTAGATCTGATTTTGATTATAAAAATAAGTTCAGAGCAAATTTTATTGAGACTAATGCAACAGAAGTTCGTGCAAACGAGACAAAAAGTAACTTAATTAGAGTAATAATTGCAGCAAAAGAAGTAAACGTTATTGATGGATATGCTGAGAGTGAAAATATTAATAAGTTTGATTTAGCAATAGATTGGGGATGGTTTTACTTCATTGTAAAACCTTTATTCTTTGCAATTCAATATTTCTTTAACCTTGCTGGCAATTTTGGAATAGCAATTATAATGATAACTGCTTGTATAAGATTAGCATTTTTTCCACTTGCAAATTACTCATTTAGGTCAATGGCTAAAATGAAAGTTCTTCAGCCAGAAATGACAAGACTAAAAGAGTTGCATAAAGAAGATAAAATGAAACTCCAACAAGAAATGATGGCTTTGTATAAAAGAGAAAAAGTGAATCCAATAAGTGGATGTCTTCCAATTTTTATACAGATACCTTTTTTCTTTGCAATTTATAAGGTTTTATTTGTAACAATTGAGATGAGACATCAGCCATTTTTTGGTTGGATAAAAGATTTAAGTGAAAGAGATCCAACATCTATATTTAACTTATTTGGATTAATTCCATGGGATCCTCCTTCTTTTTTACTAATAGGTGTGTGGCCATGCTTAATGGGTGTTTCAATGTGGATGCAGCAAAAACTAAATCCAACGCCTCCCGATCCTGTCCAAGCAAAGATATTTATGTTTTTCCCATTATTTTTAACTGTAATTCTAGCTCCTTTCCCAGCAGGACTAGTTATTTACTGGACTATAAATAACATATTAACAATGGCACAACAGTACATAATTATCAAAAGAACGACTGTCAAAACTGTTTAATAGAAATGGAAATAGAAAAAATAGTACCAAAAGATGGTCCTTCCATCGAAGAGGTGAAGAAATATATAGATAAATACAAAAATGAATTAATAGTTATAAAATATGGAGGAAACGTTTTTATTGATAGAAATATTTTTAACAATTTTATTTCAGATATAAGTATTCTAAATAAGTTAGGATTATCAATAATAATAGTCCACGGAGGTGGCCCTAGAATTAAAAGAGAGTTAGAAAAATCAAATATTCAATCAAAATTTATTAGAGGTTTAAGGGTTACGGATGAAAAAATTATAAATATAGTTGAGGATGTTCTTATTGATTTTAATGAGGACATTGTTAATTCTTTAATTAAAAAAGGATCAAATGCAGTCTCGATAAACACAAAAAAAAATAATGTTATTGAAGTTATTCCAGAAGCAGAGGAACTTGGTTTTGTTGGAAAGCCAATTAAAGTCAATATAAAAATAATAAAAGATATAATAAAAGTAAGTTCAGTTCCAATAATATCACCTTTAGGTTTAGGTAAAAATAATCAAACGTTTAATATTAACGGAGATACAGCTGCTGGTTCTATAGCTAAATCTTTGAAATGTAGAAGATTATTATTAATGACCAATGTTGAAGGTGTGCTTGATAAAGAAAAAAACCTCATTGGTGAAATTACGTCATCTGAAATTTTAGAGATGATAAATAATGAAATTATAACAGAGGGCATGATACCTAAAATAAATACCTGCTTAGATGCAATAATGAATGGAGTTACTGGTGTCGGAATTATTGATGGAAGAAAAAAACATTCAATTCTTTTTGAATTATTCTCAGATAAAGGTGCTGGCACATTAATAAGAAAATGAAAAATATAAAAAATATTTTATTTGATTGTGATGGTGTTCTTTATCAGGATTTAGAGTCTGTGTTTGGTCAAGTAAGCAAAAGAATGACACAATACATTTCTGAAAAATTAAATATTGACTTAATCGAAGCTAAAAAATTACAAACTGACTACTTTCATAAATACAATACAAGTCTAAATGGATTAATGATACATCATGATATTTCTCCAAAAGATTTTTTAAATTTTGTTCATGATATTGACTTATCTTTCATGGAAAAGGATGATGTTTTAAGAGGAGAAATAGAAAAATTAAATTTAAGAAAATTCGTTTTTACCAATGGAAGTAGTGAACATGTTAGTAATATAACTACACATTTGGGGATTGATGATCTATTTGAGAATGTATTTGATATAATTGATGCAGAATATAGCCCAAAACCATCAGCAAAAGCTTTCGATTTAATGGTAAAAAAATTTGATATTGACCCAAAAGAAACAATTTATATTGAAGATATTGCAAAAAACTTGTCAATTGGAAAAGAAAGAGGAGCTACAACTGTTTGGCTAATCAATAATGAATATTGGGGTAAAAAAGAATCTGATAAAGACTATATTGACTATAAAATAAAAAATCTCTCTTTATTTTTAAAAGAAATAAGGTTATTAAAAAACTCGTAATTTATGAGTGTAGAAAATATAATAAACGAAGCTTGGGAAAAAAGGGATCAAATAAACCCCTCTTCAGATCAGTCTTTAAAAGATACTATAAATCAAGTTATTAAAGATTTAGATAGTGGAAAGTCGCGAGTTGCTGAAAAAATAAATGGTGAATGGATAACTCATCAACATTTGAAAAAAGCAATCATGTTAAGTTTTAGATTATATCCAATGGAAAATTTGAATGGCCCATATAGTAGCTGGTATGATAAAGCTCACTTATTAAAGGGTAAGACTGCTGGATGGACAAAAGAAGATCATGAGAAAGCTGGCTTTAGAATGGTGCCAAACTCACCAGTAAGAAAAGGAAGTTTTGTTGGTAAGAATGCAGTTTTAATGCCATGCTACGTTAACATTGGTGCATACATAGACGAAGGAACAATGATTGATACATTTGCAAGAGCAGGGAGCTGTAGCCAAATTGGAAAAAATTGTCATATCTCAGCAGGTTCAGGTGTGGGTGGAGTTTTAGAACCTGCACAAGCTCTACCAACTATTATTGAGGATAATGTTTTTTTAGGTGCGATGTCTGAAGTTGTAGAAGGTGTAATTGTAGGAGAAGGATCCGTACTGAGTATGGGTATGTATATAGGACAATCAACAAAAATTGTTAATAGAAAAACTGGAGAAATTACCTATGGAAAAATTCCTCCTTATTCAGTTGTGGTTCCAGGTTCACTTCCTGATAAAAATAACCCAACTGCACCCTCGCTATATTGTGCTGTAATAATTAAGCAAGTAGATGAAAAGACAAGATCTAAAACTTCTATTAACGATCTCTTGAGAGAATAGTTTTGATGAAAAATATAAATGAACTTCAGTTAGCTAAAGAGCTAATTAGATTTCCAACTGTAACTCCTATAGATGCCGGAATAATGAAATTTTTGGAAAAAAAATTGAAAAAACTTGGCTTTAAAACTAAAATTCTCGAGTTCAAAGAAAAAGGAAATGCTCCAGTTAAAAATCTATATGCAAGATTAGGGAGCAAAAGTCCTAATTTTTGTTATGCAGGACATCTTGATGTTGTTCCAGCTGGAAATTTAAGAGATTGGACAGTAAATCCATTTAAACCAACAATTAAAAAAGGACATTTAATTGGAAGGGGTGCAAATGATATGAAAAGCTCTATAGCTGCATTTGTGTCAGCTACAAGCGTTTTTGTTGAAAAAAATAGAAGTTTTAATGGATCGATAAGTCTTTTAATCACAGGAGATGAGGAAGGTGTCGCCATTAATGGAACCAAAAAAGTTGTGGACTATCTAAAAAAGAAACGAGAGAAAATAGATTTTTGCTTGGTTGGAGAGCCAACTAATCCTAATAAATTAGGTGAAATGATTAAAATTGGTCGAAGAGGAAGTATGAACGGTCGATTAACAGTTACAGGAGTTCAAGGGCATGTAGCATATCCGCATAGAGCAAATAACCCTTCGACTACTCTAGTGAGAATACTTAAAGAACTAAAAGATTTACGATTTGACAAAGGGACAAAGGATTTTCAACCAACAAATCTTGAAATTACAAAAATTAATATAAATAATACCGCTGACAATGTAATTCCAGGTATTGCTTATGCTTCATTTAATATAAGATTTAATAATATACATACTTCAAATTCCATAAAAAAAAAAATTAATAAAATTTTAAAAAAAGTAAGTAATAAAACTAAATCTAAATATAAAATTGATTACAGTGTTTCAGGTGAAGCTTTTCTTACAAAGCCTAATAGTACAACATTTATGATACAAAATATTATTAAAAAAGTTACTAAAATAAAACCTAAACTTTCAACTACTGGAGGCACATCAGATGCAAGGTTTATTAGGAAAATAGCTCCTTGTTTAGAATTTGGCTTAGTAGGAAAAACCATGCATAAAGTTGATGAGGCTGTCTCACTAACCGATTTAAAAAAATTGAGTTTAATATATGCAAAAGTTTTAAAAAATTATTTTAAGTGAAGACTGGTCTAATCACTTCGGATACATATAAAAACCATAATACTGGAAATGGTCATCCAGAAAAAATTGATAGGGTTACCGCAATAATCGATAACTTTAAAAAAGTAGATAACAAAAATCTTATATGGAAAAAACCAAATAAATTTGACGAATTTTTTTTAAATAAAACCCATTCAATGGAATATATTAATAATGTTAAACAGTCTTTTCCAAAAAAAGGTTTAGTATTTTTAGATGGTGATACAATTGTTTCCCCTGGTAGTAAAGATGCTACTAAAGATGCAGTAGGTTCAATTATTACAGCAATAGATGGAGTACAAAACAAAGAATTTAAGAATGCTTTTTGTGCTGTAAGACCTCCGGGTCATCATGCAGAAAAAGAAAAAGCTATGGGATTTTGTATATATAATAATGTAGCAGTTGGTGCTAATTACCTAATTGAAAAGTATAAATACAAAAAAATTGCAATAATTGATTTTGATGTTCACCATGGTAATGGAACTCAAGATATTTTTTATGATAATGAAAAGGTATTATATATTTCTACTCACCAATACCCTTATTACCCAGGCTCAGGCTCAGATAAGGAAAATGGAAAATTTAATAATGTATTAAATATTCCACTAGAAGCTGGAACAACATCTGAAGTATATTTAAATGCTTATGAAAATGTTTTAACTAAAATAAAACAGTTTAAACCTGAATTTTTGTTATTTTCTGCGGGTTTTGATGCGCATATTGACGATCCGTTAGCACAAATGAGGTTAAGTACAGAGGATTATTATACAATCACTAAAAGGACTTTAGAATATTCTAAATCTTTTTGTAATGGTAGGGTCGTTTCAATTCTTGAAGGTGGTTATGATCTTAAAGCCTTACAAAATAGTACTCAAAGGCATGTCGATGCGTTGTTAGAATTTAATTGATAATATTTTTTTAAGCACTAAACACAAACATATGAAATTATATAAGATTAAAAAGTCTGAAATTGATAAAAAAGGTAAAGGACTTTACGCCACAAGAGATATAAAAGAAGGTGAAAAAATAATAGATTACATTGGTAAATTAATTACCAAAAAACAAACTGAAAATTCTGACAAATACGATAACAGTAAACCAATATATTTATTTACAGTAAATAAAAGATATGATCTCGATGGAGATTTCCCATGGAATACAGCTGGTCTAATAAATCACTCATGTGAAAATAATTGTGACTATGATGGTAAGGGGCTTAAAATTTGGGTTAAAGCTATCAAAAATATTAAAAAAGGTGAGGAATTAACTTGTGACTATGGATTTGGTTATGATAAAGATTATAAACAATTTCCTTGTAAATGTAAGTCAAAAAATTGTTGCGGCTATATTGTAAGAGCAGAGTCAAGGTGGAGAATTAATAAAAAATTCTCAATGGGTAATAGGAAAAGTTAGTATAAAACTTTTTTCAAAAATAATCCTTCTGCTGGTGCTGGTGGTGCGCATGAATTTCTATTTTTTAATTTAATAACACTTGTAAATTTTTTTAATGTCCACTTTTTTTCACCAATATATTTTAAACAACCAACCATTGATCTAACTTGTTGTTTTAAAAATGATTGAGATCTAAACTCTAACTCAATTTTATTTTTTGTCTTTTTTATTTTAACTGATTTAATTGATCTTATTGGGCTCTTTGAATTACATCCAGATGCTCTAAAAGTTGAAAAATCATGAGTTCCAACTAACTTTTTTGCTGCTTTTTTCATTAATTCTAATTCAAGCTTTTTAATAACAAACCATCCTCGCTTATTTTCAAGGATAGGTTTACTCAATTGATTAAAAATAATATATTTATAAATTCTCTCTTTCGCAGAAAAACGTGCATGGAATTTCATATTTTTTCTTTTTATTTTTAAAATGGCTATTTCGTATTTATTTAAAAAATAATTAATTGATTTTAAAAATTTGTTTAAATTTCGGATTTTTTCAGTGACATCAAAATGTGCAGATTGTTCAATTGCATGAACACCGGTATCTGTTCTTCCAGAACCAATAAGTGTAATTTTTTCGTTTAAAAGATATGAAATTTTTT
>CACJUO010000010.1 GCA_902596675.1 uncultured Pelagibacteraceae bacterium
TTCTAAATTATCATTACTCATATAAACTATCTTTTCATTTCCTAAATTTTCTACTAATTCAATTTTAGGTTTGAAATTTAATTTAGACTCATTTGATATATTAAAATGTTCGGGTCTTATCCCAATAAAATATTTGTTTTTATTAAACTTGATTTTTTCAAAAGTAATTTCGTTACCTAAAAAATGAATTTTATTTTCTGAAATAATGTTTTCATTACTTAATGGTAAAATATTCATTTTTGGTGTTCCAATAAATTGAGCAACAAAAATATTTGACGGGTTATTATAAATTTCATCAGGAGTTCCTACTTGTTCAATGTTTCCAAGATTTAATATTACAATTCTATCTGCTAAAGTCATTGCTTCTACTTGATCATGGGTAACATAAATCATATTAGTTTTGATTTGGTTATGAAGCTTTGAAATTTCTACCCTCATCTCTGCTCTTAATGCTGCATCCAAGTTAGATAAAGGCTCATCAAATAAAAATATTTTGGGGTTTCTGGTAATTGCACGTCCAATTGCAACTCTTTGCCTTTGGCCCCCAGATAACTGTTTAGGTTTTCTTTCAAGCAACTCCTCAATTTTTAAAATTTTAGCTGCTTGCATAACTTTCGTTTCAATTTCTTCCTTAGATTTCTTTTCAATCTTTAGCCCAAATGACATATTTTCGTAAACATTCATGTGTGGATAAAGAGCATAAGATTGAAATACCATCGCTGTTTGTCTTTTTGAGGGATGAAGATCATTTATTTTTTGATCATTTATAAATATTTCACCTTCATCAATTTTCTCTAAACCAGCTATCATTCTTAATAAAGTTGACTTTCCACAGCCAGATGGGCCAACTAATACAAGAAATTCGTCATCTTTTCCCATTAGGTTAAAATCAGTTATTATCTTGTTTGATCCGAATGATTTATGAACGCCTGTGAATTTTATATTTGCCATTTCAACTTTTAACTTTTTCTAAAATATCTAAGCCTATTTGTTTTAAAATATGAAGTATATCAATTGGTACCCAATTTTCACGAATTTTTCCTTCATCATGGTGATAAAAATCCATAACTCTCATCGAGAGTTTTTGATTATTTGCTGTAAAACCTAACCAATCATTTGAACCATAATAAGCCTCTATACTATGCCAACCAGCACATAAAGAAAATTTACCGTCTCCTATTTCACAATAATGACCAAGTTTGAAATAATCTCTTTCAGTAAATGATTTTCTAAATGGCAACTGATGCATATCAATAAAACCCTCTAAAGATCTTGAGGTACCAATCCCGCATGGTCCATACCATATCATTTTATCATGCCAATATTCTCTTTGAGGGTGATCTATTAATCTTTTTTTTAATTCTTTATCAGATAGGTTCTCTGTTTCAGGTTTCAAATTAAGACTTCTATTCATTGAAAGGGCTTGTCTCAAACTTGAATTTGAAATTTCAATATCTTTTTCAAAAAAATTTACACCATCAGTATTTATTGGGGGTAACCATGCTCCTTCAGATCCTCTCGATGGATTGATTGGAAAAATACCACATTGTCTTAAGAAATCTATAACGTCAATTAAAATATGACTTTCAACTATTTTGTCTTCTTTAAGTTCGTGTATTTCACAACATCTAAGATTTATCATATTAAAATTTGGCTTGATCCCTAACCATGTCTTTTTAAAGTATCCAGATAACGTTGAGTATGACCCTACTAAAATTTTGTCTCTAAAAGCACCTCCTATTACAATATTTTCTCTTCTTTCCAAATCTGGGAAGGCTTCTAATAATGGAGTCCAGAACTTTTCATTTAAATTTTTTATTCCAACAAACTCATTTAAAGGATGAAAACAATTTACCTTAACATCGTATATAAAAGCCTTGTCTAAACTTTTATCTATTTCTTTCAATCCTACATTTACAATTTGATTTAAATAGCTTCTAATTAAATTTTTATTTCTAAAATTTTGCTCTGGTGAAAGAACAATATCTTTAATGTTTTTTTTAGTTTTAAGTCCTGTATCAAATTGCTCTATTTGCATATATTTATTTATTGGAAATATTCGTGTATCACAATATTATAACTAAAAAAATATGAATATTAGACTTGCTAAATTCAAGGAATTAACTCCAAGCACTTTACCCTTTGTTGAAGGTAAATTGGAAGGCCATAAAGAGAGAAAAAATTATTCTATTTTAGGGCCAGGTGTTGCCGAAGATGCAAATCAATCAATAAAAATATCAGAACGACATGGATTTAACTTGGGCGCTGTTTCTGCAAAACCATTTAATGGTTCTGGTCTTCATAGCCATTTGACTGCCGAAGTATTCATAATTTATTCAGGTAAATGGAGGTTTTATTGGGGTTCAAAAGGTGGAGATGAAACAATATTAAATGCAGGGGATATTATATCTATGCCTACAAATATGTTTAGAGCATTTGAAAATGTAGGAGATGAAGAGGGTTTTATTTTTGTTGTTCTTGGTGGAGATGATCCTGGAATTGTAACATGGATACCTGAAATTCTAAAAAAAGCAAAACAAACTGGTATGGCGTTATTAGATGATAATTCTTTGATTGATTTAAACAGTCAAGAAATTCCAAATGGTAGAAAATTACTTGAACCATTATCAAAGGATGAAATTATAAAATTTGATAATTATAAGCTAGAACAATTACAAAAAAATATATGTGAGACTAACAAGAGACTTGAAAATGAAAGCAATATTGGAAATAATGTTAAAATTTCACATATTTTAGGTAACAACTTTCAAAACAAATCAATAACGCCAATTATAAAACAAGATACTGGATTTAGCTTAAGCACTTTTAAATCTACAATTGGAAGAGTTGAAAATTTAAAATTTGATAAACCTACAATTTTTTTTTCACAAAAAGGGAAATGGAACATTGAAACAGACAATTCTTCCATTGAATTAAATTATAAAGATACTTTTTCAGTTCCAGTTGGATCCAACATTAATATTAAAATCGAAGAAAAAAATGAGTCACTTCTTAATTGTGTATCACAAATATAATGAAAGGTTTTGATAAGAAATTCAAAGACTTTCCTGACTATATATTAAAAATAACTGAGCAAATTTGGGAAGGTAAAGATGTTGAGTCTATCGGTAAATTTTATACAAAAAATATACCAGTGAGATCACCATTTGGAGTTACTTATGGCAATAAATCAGTTATAGACGCAACATATGCAACTTTAAAAGAATTTCCTAACAGACAATTGTTAGGTGAGGATGTTATTTGGAATGGTAATGACGAAATTGGATATCACTCTTCCCATAGAATATTAAGTAAAGGAACACACCTAGGTGATGGTTTTTATGGAAAGCCTAGTGGAAAAAATGTTTATTATAGAGTAATTGCTGATTGTGCATGTAAAGAAAATCAAGTTTATGACGAGTGGATTGTTAGAGATCAAGGAGCGATGGTAAGACAGATTGGTTACTCTCCAAAAGAATTTGCAAAGAAAATAATTGAAAGTGAGGGGGGAATGTCAACTGCATCCAAACTATTCGATTGTGAAACTGATAAAAGTTCAAATTATGAAGCTGAGAGATATAAAAAAGGATCAAAAGCTGAAAAATATTCAGAGATACTTAAAAATATTTTTAATTATAATTATAAATTTGAAGAATATGATAGGGCTGCTAATATTTTTTGGCCTGGAAATAAAATTTGTCATGGAAGAGAGAGTATTAAAAAAAAATGGAATTCTTTAAAAGCAATATTCTCAAATATAAAATTTACCATAGAACATGTAGGTTTTTTAGAGGAAACAGGTCAAAATCCAAGAATATCAGTTAGATGGTTTTTAGAAGGTACTCACAGTAACGACAGTATAGATTATGATAAAGCTTCAAATAAAAAAATATTTATAATGGGGATTAATCATGCAGAATTTTACTCCAACTCTATTATAAGGGAGTGGGTATTGTTTGATGAAGTTGCTATATGGAAACAAATTTTATTAAATCATGGTTAAAATAAAAACTACACACGTCGGAAGCCTACCCAGATCAAATGAACTCTCAAGTCTTTTAGCCTCGAAAGATAATAAAGAAGAAATAAGTATAAAAAAATTTGACGAAGTTGTAAGAAATAATGTTTTAGAAGTTGTAAAAAAACAGATTGATACAGGAATTGATATAATAAGTGATGGAGAAATGTCAAAAATAAGTTATGCAACATATATTAAAGATAGAGTTGAAGGTTTTTCAGGAGAAAGTGAAAGAAAAGCTCCAAAAGATTTAGATGATTTTCCTTCTTTTAAAAAAAAACTTGTACAATCTGGTGGAACCCCGACATATAAAAGACCATGTTGCACAAGTGAATTAAAATTAAAAGATAATGTTTCAATTAATAAAGATATTGTTAATTTTAAAGATGCATTAAACAAAAATTCTCATAGCGACGGGTTTATGAATTCTCCATCACCAGGAGTTATTTGTAATTTTCTACCTAATAAATTTTACAAAAATGATGATGAATATTTAGAAAAACTTTCAGATATTATGAAATTTGAATATGAAAAAATTATTGATAGTGGTATTTCTCTTCAGATCGATTGCCCAGACCTCGCTCTATCAAGGCATATGATTTATAAGGACATTTCAGAGGAAAATTTTTTAGAAAGAGCAAACAAACATGTCGAGGTTTTAAATAAGTCATTAGAAAATATTGATCCAACTAAAGTAAGAATGCATATTTGTTGGGGAAATTATGAGGGACCTCACACTCATGACATTGAGTTAAATAAAATTATTGAAATAGCTTTTAAAGCCAACATAAATAAGTATTTGATAGAATCTGCTAACCCAAGGCATGCTCATGAATGGGAAGTATTTGAAAATATAAAACTACCAAAGGATAAAATTATTATTCCAGGAGTAATAGAGTCCACGAGCAATTTTATTGAACATCCAGATGTTGTAAAATATAGAATTTTAGCCTTTTCTAAAGTAATAGATCCTAGCCAATTAATGGCTGGCACTGATTGCGGCTTTAGCACATTTGCTGGATTTGGAAATGTTGATGAAAATATAGTTTATAAAAAACTTGAGTCACTTGTGATTGGATCAGGACTTGCGTCAAAAGTGATTTAAATATCTCTTTTATTAGATAATTCTTAAAGATATAGTTTATTAGAATAATTATAAACAACCAAAAAAAGAGAGATTATATGAGAAAAATACTACTAACCTTATTGTTCGTACTTTTTGGAACAACAGCATATGCTGATGGGCATTGCAGTAAACCAAGTGGTTCAATAAATATTTTAGCAAATGATTTTCCTGCACTAAGAACTTTTGTAGAAACAGCTAAAGGATGTAAAGGAAGTGCAGATTTTAAAGTTACTCACTCATCTGAACACAACAAAATAGCTGTTCCGGCTTTAACAGCAAACCCTTCTGAATTTTCAGCAAGAATTGCAGCTAATAGTTCAATTGTTCCTTTGATGAATCAAGATTTAATTAGACCTATGGATGATCTAGTTAAAAAATATGGAAAAGGAATACAAGACTCGCAATTAATAACAATTGATGGAAAAGTAATGGCTGTTGCTTTTATGGCAAACACCCAACATTTGTATTACAGAGAAGATGTTTTAAAAGAATTAGGTATACCTGTACCTAAAACTTACGAAGAAGTTGTTGCTGCATCTGAAAAAATAAGAGCTTCAGGTAAAATGCAACATCCATATGCGGCTGCTTATAAAGCTGGATGGAATTTAGCTGAAGAATTTGTAAACATGTTCATTGGTCATGGTGGTGAATTCTTTAAAGCTGGAACTGCTGAGCCAAATATCAATAATGCAAAAGGTGTGGCTACATTAAACATGCTAAAAAAGTTAGCGAGTTTAAGTAATCCTGATTATCTAACTCACGATAGTGAAGCAATTAAAGTTGAGTGGGAGTCTGGAAAAGTTGCTCTTATGACATTATGGGCATCAAGATCTGGAACTTTATTAGATGATGAAGGTGATGCAAAAATTACTGCAGCAACCAAATTAACTGGACCAGCGACTGTTGGTGGAGGAAGTATTCCTGCAGCTACATTATGGTGGGATGGATTTACTTTAGCAAAAAATAGATCTGATAGTGATGCAGAAGCAACTTTTATAGCTCTAGCTCATGCTGCTTCAAATAAAAAAATGGTTGCAGATGCTGCTGACCAAGCTGTTTGGTTAGTTGAAGGTTTTGTACCTGGACCAAAATCTATTGGTGTGATTGAAGCTGTAAAAATGGGAGCAAAACCTTATCCAATGTTACCACAAATGGGTTTAATGCATGGTGCATTAGGAAGCGAAATAGTTGAGTTCTTACAAGGTAAAGAGTCTGCAGAACAAGCATTAAAAGATGTAGAAGCTGCTTACATCAGTAAAGCTAAAGAACAAGGCTTTCTATAAAATAAATATTTAAGTGGGGATTTAATCCCCACTTAATTTAAAATGCCAAATAAAACTTTTTTCTGGTTTTTCTTGCCAACTGGTTTGGCAATGATTTTGTTTATTGGTCTACCAATAATATCAACCGGCATCCAATCTTTTTATGCCCAACATGATCAAATAGTAAAAGAAGTTAAAAAATGTGATCCTTTTGGTTGTACAGTTTCAATAGTTGTTGACCAGGAAGCAACTTCCATATTGAGAGATGAAAAACCTTTGGGTAAATTTAATGGGTTTGGCACTTATATAGATAGAAATCACTTAGCTATTGAGCAAATTTCAGATTTTTGGAAAGAAACTGACTCCTTTGGAGAATTTATCAATCAAGTTACAAATTTACCTTTTTATAAAGCCCTTTTATTTACCTTAACATATTGTTTATTTGTAACTCCCAATGTTTTATTGCTAGGTTTTATTATAGCGTTAAGTTTAAATGCGATATCTAGAAAAATAAGAGGACCACTAATATTTGGTACAATATTACCAATGATTGTTACCCCATTAGTTGGATCTCTTGTTTTATTTTGGATGATTGATGCAGAGGGTATTATTGGTGCAAATTTACAATTAATGATGGAAGACCCATATCTATCATTAAAATCGTCTAGAACGCTTACATGGATAACGATAATTATCTATGGAATTTGGCATCATTCTCCTTTTGCTTTTGTAGTTTTTTATGCTGCATTACAAACTGTACCTCAAGAACCTGTTGAGGCAGCAATTATCGATGGAGCGTCAAGATACCAGAGAATTAGACATATTGTGTTGCCACATATTTATCCAGTTGTTACTTTTGTAGCTTTAATATCATTAATGGACAATTTTAGAGTCTTTGAACCAATAATTGGTTTTAGCGCTGAGGGAAGTGCTCAATCTTTATCTTGGTTAATTTATGATAATTTAGTGAATGAAGAAGTAATCTTATTTGGCTCTGCAGCAGCAACCTCAATGATGACTATTGTTGGTATAGCTATATTGTTGGCACCAGTACTAATTAGGACTTGGAAAGAATTTAGAACGGCAAGATAATGGAATATGGTTTAGACAAAAGATCGAATGCACTTAAAACATTTAACACAACTTTTATAATCATTTGGTTATTAATTGCATGCTTTCCATTTATTTGGACTTTTTGGGGATCGTTTAAAGTAAGAGCGGATTTTTTTTCTAGAGCTGATTGGTGGTATGCGATCTCAGCATTTAATACGTTATTAGAAACAGGAGGTCAATTTACTTCAAAAGCATATTCTGAAGCTTGGACTGAGGGTGAATTTTGGAAAGCATCAAGAAATACGATAATAGTAACAGTTTTTGTTGTCTCTATATCACTTTTTTTAGGAACTTTAGGTGCTTATGCTTTATCTAGATCTACTGAAAGATATGCATTTTGGATATTAATTGCAGCATTAATTTTTAGAGCAATGCCACACATAACACTAGTCTCTGGATATCTTTTTCCGTTTTTTGAATTACAAATTTGGGGGATTTTACCAACCACAATTGTGGTTTTAGTCGCAATAAATCAACCATTTACTTTATGGTTACTTTATTCTTTTTTTAAAACTGTTCCTAAAGAATTAGATGAAAGTGCATTAATTGATGGTTGTTCATATTTTCAAGCATTTAGATATATAATCATGCCAGTGATGTGGCCTGGAGTAATAACAGCTGGTTTGTTTAGTCTTATGTTGGCTTACAACGACTTTACAGTCACTGCATTATTATTAAATCAAGAAAACCACACAATGGTTCCAAAAATACAAAGTTATCTTGGTACTAATCAGCATGAAGGTAATTTAATGTGGGCTGTTTCAGCAGTTGTGTCTGCAACAGCACCATTGTTTATGTTAGTCATGTTTTTTCAAAGACAAGTAATAAGTGGCTTAACCACTGGTGCTGTTAAAGGGTAATGGCAATCAAAGCCATATTATTTGGTTCTATTGGCACGATAATAGAAACATCAAATATTCAAAGAAATTGCTTTAATTCAGCTTTTAAAATTTCAGAATTAAAATGGTATTGGAGTAAAAAATTATATCAATCGATGTTAAAAAAATCTGGAGGCGAAAAAAGAGTTAAAAAGTTTAGTTTAGAGAAAAAAACTTTAGTTAATGCCAAAAAAATCAGAAATTTAAAAACCTTAATTTTTAACAATTATTTAAAAAAGAATAAATTAAAACCACGTGCTGGAGTAATTAATGTAATCAAATATTGTAAAAAAAATAAAATTAAGATTGGCTTTGTAACTTCTACTACAAAAAATAATATTGATGCAGTATTTATATCTTTAAATAAACATTTAAAAAAAAGTGATTTTGATTACATCGGACACAACAAAATTATAAAAAACTTTAATAATAAAACTGATATTTACTTACATTGTCTAAAAAAATTAAAACTTAGAAATAAAGATTGTTTAGCAATTGAAGATACAGAGATTAGTTTTAAATATGCGAAAAAAGCTAAATTAAGATGTGTTGCCTTCCCGGGTGATTATCACCGCTCCGGGAAGTACAAGGATTCATTTATAAAAGTTAGACGGCTTAACTCAAAAATATTTGCTGATTTATAGTTCGTCTATTAAACCTGGTGCTAATTTTTTAGATTTAGATGAAAATCTAAGTTTTTTAATAGCATCAAGGTTTGATTTATCGTCTCCAACAACCACAAAACCAATCATTCCCATATTTTTGTGTGGTGTACACCAGTAAGCATAAATACCTGGGACCTCGAATTTATATTCGACATCTTTATTGAACTTTGATTTAAACTTACCAACGCCTTCTGGCACACCTTTTTTTATGAATTCAACATTATGTCCTTTATCTGTTGCCTTCCAAAGGACTGTATCTCCAGGGTTAACTCTTACTATTTTAGGCTCAAAAACATTTGATTCTTTATCAAGCCTGTTAAGCATTTCCACTGTAACATCCGCACCTAAAGCTACATTCGTAAAAAATATACTGATTAAAATTATAAATGAACTTATTGATTTATTATATTTAGTCATAGCGGTGATATATTCTTTTAAAGTCAATAAACAATAACTATGTGGTGTAACAAGTTGACACGTCTTTAGTTGTTTTTATTTAACAATCTGTCAGCTCTAAAGGTGGTAAAAATTATAATTATTAAAAATGGGATACACAATATGTTCATTATTTTCCAACTTGTAAAACTTAAAACAATTCCCGCTGTTAAACTTGCTGTAGCTTGAATTGAAAAGACGATAAAATCATTAAATCCTTGTGCTCTAAATCTTTCTTCCTCTTTATAATTTAAAACTAATAAACTTGTTCCAGATATAAATAGAAAATTCCACCCAAGGCCTAAAAAAACTAATGAAAAAAGATAGTTGATCACTGTTTGATCGAAGTAACTAAGTATAATTGTAAAGATAAAAAATAAAACACCAAAATACATAATTTTACTATGCCCATATTTTTTAATTAAATTCCCAGTAATTAATGCTGGCAAAAACATGCTTATGATATGTAATTGAATTACAAAACTTGTATTATTTAAAGACATATTATCATGAATATGCATACTAATAGGAGTAGCAGTCATTAAAAAAGACATAACTGCGTAAGCGAAAGATGACGAGACTAATGCCTGTAAAAATCTTGGTTGAGACATCAATTCTAAAACTGATCTTCCTTTTAAATTTTTCTTATTATTAATTATTTTGTTTTCTTTATAAAAAATTAAAAAAATAATAGATGATAAAGTTAATAAAGATAAACAAAGATAAGAGCCGACATACAATCCCTCTGAAATAATATTTTTTCCAAGATTTGCTAAATTTGGACCCAGTAAAGCTGACAAAATCCCCGCAAAAAGTAATAGTGAAATAGCTTTTGGTGCTTGTTTTTTGTCAACACTTTCCGCTGCAGCAAAACGATACTGATGAGCAAAAGCCATTCCAAATCCAAGACAAAAACAAGAAAATGAATACAGAATAAAATTTTGCTTTAATACAGAATATGCTGCTAATAGTGCAAATAATGAAGTTGTTATAGATGAAAATATAAAACCTTTTTTTCTTCCTGTAATACTCATAATTTTAGAGGCAGCTATAATAAAAATAGCTGTACCAACAATTGATAATGACATAGGTAATGTTGAAAGAGATTTTATTGGACTAATACTAGTTCCAATAATTCCACTTAAAAAAACAGTTACAGGTGCAACAGAGAATGCAAATGCATTACTAGCAAATAACAACCATACATTTTTGTTCATTAAGGTATTATACTCTTTTCTTACCTTGAACTACTCTATCTAATATTAATGCAACAAATAATATTGCTACACCAGCTAAAATTCCCTGTCCAACATTTGCATATTGAAGTGCCTCGAGCACGTCTTGCCCTAAACCTTTTGCTCCAATAAGTGAAGCCACAACAACCATTGCTAAACTTAACATTACAGTTTGATTTACACCAGCAAGTATTGATGGTGTTGCAAGCGGTAAATCTACTTTTCTAAGAAGATACCATTTAGATGCACCGTAAGCTATAGCTGCCTCTCTAATAGTTTCAGGAACTCCTCTTAAACCTAATACTGTAAGTCTCACGACAGGTGTTCCTCCAAAAATCATTGTAATGATTACTGCTGCAACCTTCCCTGTTCCAAAAAATGCAATGACGGGAATCATAAATACAAATGCAGGCATTGTTTGCATAAAATCCATTATTGGTCTTATCATTGAATAAAATCTTTGACGTCTTGCACAATAAATTCCTAGAGGTATTCCAATAACAATACTTAAAATTGCAGCTGTTCCAAGCAAAGCAAGTGTTGTCATTGCTTTAACCCAAAATCCCAAAAAACCCATATAAGCTAAAAATCCTGCAGAGTATATTGCGGTTCTTATGCCTGCTGATAAAGCAGTTAAAACTACAATGGTAGTTATAATCACAATCCAAGGTGTTTTGACAAATAAAAGTTCTAAAAAATCAAGAACAGATCTAATTCCAATTGTTATTGCGGTAAATACTGCATCTCCTTTTATGACTGCATAATCAAAAATCGTTTCAACCCATTTAATAGAGGTGAGTCTTATTTCTGGATGCGTAGGAAAATCATTCATTATTGAGAAGAAACCTGGAAAGCTATAATGTATAACTGAAAAAAACATTATAATTATAGTAAAACCAATGCTTAATAAATAATTTTTTGTTTTCATTCCAGGACTAATCGATTTATTTGATAACCACTCAGAGTATCTTTTTTCTAAAACTGTATTTGCTAATATTCCTTGAATAAATTTTACAAAAATCAATAATACAATTCCTGAAATAGTAATCCATATTGCTGAAGCCTCAATTTGCTGAACATCAACTACATATTCCTTCATTGCGTCTTCGAGTGATTTAATTGCCCTCTCGTAGACTTCGACCTTATCTGGGTTGTTTTCTTTTGCAGCCTCTAATTGTTTGTATCTAAAATCGATAGTTGATTGAATTTTATCAATTTTTTCTAAGGCATCTTTAGTAATATTTCCAAATAGGCCTCTAATTATTTGAACAACAGCAAATGTCTCAATTATTAAGAATGCTAACGCATAATTCCAAATATTTCTTAATCCAAACCACATTGGTCCAAATAATGAGGCATATAAATTAAAAGAAAAAGAATAAGAAGGTTTGCTTCCTATTTTTTTAAATTCATCAATGTAATAATCTGGATTAGAAATCACAAAATTTTTAATTAATTCAGATCTAGATAAATTTTTAATTTCTTTACTCACTATCATTCCCCTCAACAACTGCTTTCAATAAATCTGATTGCGTAATTATACCAACTTCTAAGTTGTCATTATTTGTAACTATTATTGGTTTATCTTCTGATACTGAAGTTTCAATAAGTTTGCTTAATATGTCGTTTTCATTAACTCTTTCATTATTACTTACATTATCTCCAAAAGTTTTCTTATATTCTATGATAGATTGCATAATTGTCTTAGCCTGAACGACTTTTAATCTTGAAATTCCTTTTACAAAATCTGCAACATATTCATCAGATGGATTTACTACTATTTCCTCTGGTGTTCCAATTTGTACTACCTCTCCATCTCTCATTATAGCTATTCTGTGCCCTACTCTTACTGCTTCATCTAAATCGTGAGTTATAAATACTGTTGTTTTTTTCATTTGCTTTGAAAGTTTTATAAATTCACTTTGAAGTTGTCGTCTAATTAAAGGGTCTAAAGCACTGAAAGGTTCATCCATTAAAAGAAATTCTGGATCTGCTGCTAATGCTCTAGCTAGTCCCACTCTTTGCTGCATACCTCCGGATAATTCATGAGCATATTTATTTCCCCATCCTTGTAATTCGACAATATTTAAAATGTTATTTGCAGCATCTAACCTATCATTTTTGCTAACACCTCTAATTTCTAAAGGCATAGCTATATTATCCAAAACTGATCTATGAGGCATTAATGCAAAATTTTGAAAAACCATACCAATTTTTTTGTTTCTTAATTCTTGAAGGTTTTCCTTATCAAATTGCATTACATCTTGATTATTTATTAATATTTTTCCAGATGTAGGCTCTAATAATCTATTTATATGTCTAACAAGTGTTGATTTTCCACTTCCAGACAAACCCATTACACAAAATATTTCACCCTTCTTGACATCAAATGAAACATCCGAAACACCAATTACAGAATTATATTTTTCTAGTGCTTCTTGTTTTGTAATTTTTTTATTTTGGATTGCATCTAAGGCTTCCTGTGATGTATTGCCAAATATTTTCCAGACATTTTGAATTTGTATAGCTGCTTCCATGAAAATATTTTAACTTAAAATAAGTGAAAATGATACCTGGCAACCAATGGTCGCCAGGTAAATTAATTTTAATAAACTAAATTATAAACCTAACCAGCCGTCAACTGTTGATTTATTTTTAGACATCCAATCTCTAGCAACTTCTCCTGGATCTCTTTTTTGCACAGAAACTTCATATGCCATCCAAGAAACATCATCTGCTGTTATTTGGAAATTTTTGAAAAATTCTACAATTGCTGGAGATTTGCTCTCAAGAGATGTACCCCATCCAATTTGAATTTGTTTCAAAGCATCCTTTGAAGCAACATATGATTTTTGATACCAGTCAGCGTCAGCTTTTGGTTGAATCATTTTATATTTCGCAGGATCATATGCTGGTTCCTCAAGCATAACTACGTCTGCCATTCCCCAAATTGCATGTGGTTTGTAACAATAAAATGCATAACCCTCACCTTTTTTAATAGAGTCAAGAACTCTAGCATTTTTCACTGCTTCTGCTGCTCTGATAGGTTCAATTCCAGCATCATATAATTTATAGTCTCTTAATTTAACTTGGTTAACATTAGCTGAAGCCCATCCATCTGCACCAATCCAAAATTCACCTTTGCCATTTCCATCACTATCCATTGCTTTGACAACTTCTGGTCTACCTAAATCTTCTATTGCAGTGATATTCATTTTTTTTGCAAATTGTTGAGATACACAATATCCTTGGTTACCCTCGTAAGGATTTTTACTTAATTTTAGAGTTCCTTTTGGTACTAGATCATTTGTGTATGCTTCTTGGTTTGGAAGCCATATATCAGGATGTACTTCAATCTCACCTTTACTTCTATCAATTGCTCCATAGATAGCAGTGTTATTTCCTGGCACCAATTCTGCTTCACCACCCATTTTATCTATAACAACTGCTGCAAGTAAATTTGCAATTGCAGTAGCACCAGTCCACCCTGGATCACCAATTTTTACTTTTTCAGCAAAACTTGAAACTGGTAGAAATAGTGAAATTATCCCAGCAACAAGTATCTTTTTAATTATATTCATATTTTCCTCAGGTTTATTTAATTTATAAACCTAAATTAAACTTTTTTTTAATTTTAGAGTCAATGATTACAGTATTAAAAAATGTTAATTCAGATATGCAAAAACCTAAAATGATCAAGTATTATTCAAAAAATTCTGTACAGTTTTATTAAACTTTTCTGGCTCTTCAAGATGTACGTTATGACAGCAATTTTTAAATATTTCTATTTTACAATTTGGAATATTATTATTCAGCATAGAAATTTGATCAAAATTATAAGATCTATCCTTGTCACCCCAAATTACTAGGGTTTCATTTTTAATATCTTTTAAATTTTCTAGTCCATTCCAGTCTCTCATTGCAACTAGTGCATTATGAGCTGTTTCTTCGGATATATGTTCTACTGCATTTCTACACAAATAATAATTTTTTGCTTTATCTCCATCGACAAACCATTTTGGTGGTATTCTTTTTACTTGTTCTTTTATCCCTTCTTCTCGAAGTTTTTTAATAGAGGTATTTATGGGTTCAAACCTACCTGGAATATCGCCAATAGGTCCGGTAGCAAAACAAATTAATTTATTTATTCTTTCACCAAACATTTTGGCAATTTCTTGGACTATCATTCCTCCCATTGAGTGACCCATTAAATTAAATTTTTCTATTTCTTTTTTATCAATTTCATTAATAATGAATTTTGCCATTAAGTTTATACTGTTAAAAGATTTAGCTTTATGACTTTCGCCAAACCCTGGTAAAGCTGGAGAAATAACTCTAAAATTTTTACATAAATAATCTTTTTGAAATTTCCACATTTCTGAAGACCCAAGGTATCCATGTACTAAAATCAGTGGAAATCCTGATCCAATATCATCTGTATAAATTTCTTGCATAATTATTTTTAAAATATAGTTGTATAATGTAACTTTTAAAACAAAATTCAAAAAATATTATGATTGGTATTCTTGGAGGAATGGGAACACAAGCTGGTTTAGATTTTTGCAATAAACTTGCTAAAATAAATAGAGGTAAATTAGATCAAGACTACCCAATGTTTGTTTTATACAATAAATCTAATACACCTAAACGACCAGAAAACATAAAAAAATATTACAATGTATTAAATGCTTTGGTTGAAGGTTGTAAGAGATTACAAAAAAATGGTTGCAAATTTATTGTAATGCCATGCAATACTGCTCACTACTGGTATGATGATCTAAGTAAAAAAATCAAAATTCCAATTCTTAGTATGCCTAAAGAAGTATACTTAGATACTCTAAAAAGTTGTAAAAAAAATTCTAAAATAGGGATATTGTCTACTGAAGCTACATTGAAGACTAGAGTTTATAATAGATATTTTGACAAAAGTTTCAATTTAGTAAGTCCAAGTTATATTCTTCAAAAATCATCTGTAAATAAATCAATTAAATTTGTTAAAATGGGTAAAATAAAAGAAGCTGAGAAAGCAATTAGGCCTGCAGTAAATTATCTTATGAAAATCAAATGTAAGAAAATTATTTTAGGATGTACAGAATTGCCTATTGCAATTTTTGCTTATAAATCTTTTAAAAAGATCAAGCAATCTAAAGTTTTTGTTGATCCAAATCTTCTTGTAGCCAACGTTTCAATGAAAAAATATAAAAAGTTAAAAAAACAATAACCCAGTTTCAGAATTTACTAACTAAAACTGAGATTATTGTTTATTTTGATACCTTTTATTTTGAAGGGTCAGGTACTTTTCTTAAATATGGTTTAACTGTTTCCCAACCATCTGGATAAATTTTCTTAGCCTCTTCATCTTTAACTGCTGGAAGAATAACTACATCTTCACCTTTTTTCCAGTTAGCTGGTGTTGCAACTTTATGTTTTGCAGTCAGTTGCATTGAGTCTATGGCTCTTAAAATTTCATGGAAATTTCTACCTGTTGCCATAGGATAAGTTAAATAAAGACCAATTCTTTTATCTGGTCTAACAACAAAAATAGTTCTTACAGTCTCATTATCAACCGCAGTACGACCCATTGATGTTGTCCCTGCATCTGCTTCCAACATATTGAAAAGTTTTGCAACTTTTAAATCTTCGTCAGCGATAATTGGATAATCAGGCATTGTTCCAGATACATCTTTAATATCATTTAACCATTTTTTATGATCCTCTACCCCATCAACACTTAATCCAATAACTTTTACATTTCTTGCATCAAACTCAGCTTTCATTTGTCCTAATGAACCTAATTCTGTTGTACAAACTGGTGTAAAATCTTTTGGGTGAGAAAATAAAACGCCCCAACTATCTCCAAGCCAATCATGAAAGGAGATATCTCCCTCTGTAGTTTTGCATTGAAAATCAGGACACATACTGTTTATTTTTAACATTCTTCACTCTCCTTTTAATTAATTAGAACTATTATAAATTATTGATTAGGTTTATCAACGATATTTAACTTTGAAAAAACAACTTATAAGACGTGTATCTTAAGCAGATTATAAGTGTTAGTTTTTTTATATGAATAACTCTAATCACTCAAATATTTTGATTATCGGTGGCGGATGCGCTGGTATATCAGTTGCCACAAGACTAAAAAGTTTAAAGTCTGACTTATCAATTTCAATCATAGAACCTTCGGAAAAGTCTTTGTATCAAGCAGCATGGACTTTAGTAGGTGCAGGTGCTTATGATGTAAACAGCACTATAAAACCAATGTCATCTGTAATGCCTAGTTATGTTAATTGGATTAAAGAATATGCTGAAAGTTTCTTGCCAGAGTCTAATTTGGTAAAGACTTCAGGTGGTGAATATTCTTATGATTATTTAGTAGTTTGTCCTGGTCTAAAAATTAACTTTGATGGAGTGGCAGGGTTAAAAGAAACTTTAGGAAAGAATAATGTTTGTACTAATTACAGTTCAGATATGGCTGTTTATACTTGGGAATGTTTAAAGAATTTGCAGGGAGGAAATTTATTATTTACTGAACCTCCAATGCCAATTAAGTGTGCGGGAGCACCTCAAAAAATAGCTTACTTAGCTGCTGATCACTTAAAGAAAAAAGGAGCTCTTAAAGATAGTAATTTAGAATTTCTATGTGCAAAACCTGTAATTTTTGGGGTTCCTCATTTTCAAGGCCCCTTAAATGAAATATGTGACTCCTATGGTATTAAAAGAAGCTTTCAACATAATTTAATTTCAGTAAATGGTGAGGCCAAAGAAGCTGTTTTCAAACAATCAGATAAAGATGGAAATTCTAAAGAAGTTACAAAAAAATTTGATTTTATTCATGTAACACCACCTCAAACTTCTCCTGACTTTATTAAGAATAGTCCATTAGCTGATGCTGGAGGATGGGTTGATGTAGATCATAAAGAAGGGACATTAAGACATACTAAATATGAAAATATTTACAGTTTAGGAGATGTAATGAATGCACCTAATGCAAAAACAGGTGCAGCAGTTAGAAAACAAGCACCAATAGTTGCACATAACATAGTAAAGGATATTAATAAATCATCTGTAGAATACAGACTTTACGATGGATACGGAGCTTGTCCTCTAACAGTTGCATATGGAAAAGTAATGTTAGCTGAATTTTGTTATGGAGGAAAAGTTACTCCAAGCTTTCCTTTTGATCCTACAAAACCAAGTTCTATGTACTGGCAAATGAAATCTAGACTTTTTCCTTGGTTACAATGGAATGTGATGTTTAAAGGAAAAGAATGGAGCAAGCCTAATCATAAAGCTATTGAAAATTAGTTTCAATTTAATAAAATTTTAATTATTTTATAATTATGATTTTTGAACAACTTTTTGATACTAAATCCTCAACATACACTTATATCATTTCTAGTGGAAAAGGACGTGAAGCTCTAATCATAGATCCAGTAATTGAACATACCGAAGAATATATAAAAGTTTTAGAAAGTTTAGAATTAAAACTTGTAAAAGTAATTGATACTCATATTCATGCAGATCATGTAACTGGATTAAACGAGTTAAATAAAAGAACAAACTGTACTCGTATAATGGGTGAAAATTCTAAATCTGAAGTTATTGATATTAAATTAAAAGATGATGAAAATATAAATGTCGAGAATATTGAGCTTAAAGCCATTTATACGCCGGGTCATACAGATTGTTCATATAGTTACTTAATGAATGATAGAGTTTTTACAGGAGATACGCTTTTAATTAATGGGACAGGTAGAACAGATTTTCAAAATGGTAGTGCTCATCAGGCTTATGAATCATTGTTTGGTAAACTATTAAAGCTTCCAGAAGAAACACTTGTTTATCCTGCTCATGATTATAATGGCAAAAAGTATTCAACAATTGGTAGTGAGAAAAGTAAAAATCCTCGATTACAAGTTAGCTCAAAAGAGGAATATGCTGAAATAATGGATAATCTTAATCTTGCCAATCCAAAAATGATGGATATCGCAGTACCAGCAAATCTAAAGGGATTGACTCTTAAAGAACTCTAAAATCAGGGTTATTATTAGTATTGTTTTTAAAAAATATACAATTATATAACTGTTATGGCATGCAATAATACACATTGTAAATGTAAAAACTGTACTTGTGACAGATGCGTTTGTAAAAACTGTGATTGCAAACCATCATCGGAAAACTGCTGTTGTAACAAGTAGTTAAATTTAAATAACTAATCTTAAATAAAAATGAATGATTTTTTAGAGTCGATAATTAAAAGAGATCCTGCTGCAAGATCAAAGCTAAGTTTAATACTTACTTATCCTGGTGTTAAAGCTGTATTTTTTCATAGAATTGCAAATTTTTTTTCAATTGCAAAATTTCATCTTGTTGCAAGAATAATTTCTCAGTTCTCAAGATTTTTAACAGGTATAGAAATCCATCCAAATGCTAAAATTGGAAAAAATCTTTTTATCGATCATGGCATGGGAGTAGTTATTGGAGAAACATCTGATATTGGGGATAACGTTACTATCTATCACATGGCAACATTAGGTGGAATTGCTCCAAGTATAAATTCAGACAATCAAAGAAATGTTAAGAGACATCCAACATTAAAAGAAAATGTTGTTGTTGGATCAGGTGCACAAATACTTGGACCAGTTGTAGTTGGTAAAAATGCAAAAATTGGAGCCAACGCCGTTGTTACAAAAGATGTTCCAGAAAATGCAGTAATGGTTGGAATTCCTGCAAAAAATGTTGGTACTGCATCTGAAGAATTTAAACCCTATGGAGTTGCACCAGGGGGTGATACAAAGCTTGATGTATGAAAACTTTACAAAATAATTTTGTCGAAGCAATAGGAAATACTCCTTTATTTAAATTAAAAGTCGCATCAGAAATTACTGGTTGTAATATTTATGGAAAAGCAGAGTACCTTAATCCAGGTGGCTCTGTAAAAGATAGAGCAGCTTTAGCTTTGATAAGAGATGCTGAAGAAAAAAAACTAATTTCAAAAGGTGGAACAATTGTTGAAGGAACTGCTGGTAATACTGGAATTGGATTATGTCTATTAGGAAATTCTATTGGTTATAAAACTATTATCGTAATGAACGATAATCAAACACAAGAAAAAAAAGATTTATTAAGAAATATTGGAGCTGATTTAAGGTTGGTTCCACCTAAACCTTATAAAGATGAAAATAACTTTGTTAAATATGCAGGAAGATTGGCTAATGAATTGAAAAGTAGCAACAATCACGGTGTAGTATGGGCTAATCAATTTGACAATACAGCCAATTCTAAAGGTCATTATGAAACGACTGGGCCAGAAATATGGGAACAGACTGAGGGCAAAATAGATGGTTTTGTATGTTCATCCGGCACTGGTGGTACAATTGCAGGAGTAAGTAGTTTTTTAAAAGAAAAGAATAAAGATATTAAAATTTATTTATCGGATCCAACAGGTTCTTCTCTTTATAGTTACATTGAAAATGGTGAATTAAAGAGTGAAGGTGGTTCAATAACTGAGGGTATTGGATCTAGTAGAGTTACTGCAAATTTTGCAAAAGCAAAAATTGATGGAGCATTTTCAATAAGTGATCATGAGTCTTTGCCTGTTTTATTTGATTTAATTGAAAAAGAAGGTTTAAGTTTAGGTACAAGTTGTGGAGTAAACATTGCTGGAGCAATAAGATTGGGTAAACTTTTAGGTCCAGGCAAAACAATTGTAACAATTCTTTGTGACAAATCTGATAAATACAACTCAAAGATGTTTAATAAATCTTTTTTACAAGAAAAAGGTCTTCCCTATCCTAACTGGATATAATCACGCATAGCAGCACTGTATTAAAATCATTACATTTATCCCTTATAATAAATTCTAATATAATGATTATATAAAGGAGAAACTATGGACGTAAAAGAGCAAACAAGAAAAGCATATGAGCTATTTGGTAAAGGCGATATGGAAACTTTTTTTAATGAAATGATTGATGATAATATTGTATGGACATTTCCAGGTAAAGAGGGTGTTCATCCGTTATCAGGAGTACATAAAGGTAAACAAGCTATGATGGCTGCAATGTCAAAAATTCCAGAGATATGGCCAAATTTTCATTTAAAAGTTTTAGATATGATTAGTGAAGGTAACAAAGTTTTTGTTAGAGTTCATGCTACTGCTGACAACATGGATACTATGTTTGGTCATTATTTTGAATCTAGTGATGAAGGAAAAACTAAAGTCATGATGACCTTTGATGATACACTTAGCATGTTCAATGCAATGAAAAAATAAATTAAAGAAAGGAGAAACAATATGGAAAAAGAAGTTTTAGTGATCGTAGATTTGAAAGAAGGAAAACTTGAAAAATTTATGGGATGGATGCAATCAGATGAGGGTATGAGTGTAAGAAAATCGGCAGCTCATCCGGAAAAAACTATAGGAGCGGTAAAGCCAGATAAAAGTGGCGTAATGTTTAAGGTATTTGTTCATAATATGGAAAAAATGAAAGAACTAGTATCTGGTACACATCCAATTGGAAAGCCAATCTACGATGAGTGTGTTGAGAAAATGACCGCTTGGGATTTAACTAAAGTTGAAATGTAATATGGCAAGATTTTATTTGATTGGTAAAATAAGTGCAGAGTTAATGAAGAGAATGCAAAATGATCCTTCTGCAGATAGATATGCATCGACTAAGAAAGTTACTGAGGCGGCTGGTTTAAAATTGATCAGCTACGAATGGGTAAGAGGTAGATTTGATGTTATCTCATGTGTAGAAGGAGATTATGAACAAGCACTTGCATTGAAGATTGCTTTTAAAAATTCAGGTCTTATGGATGATTTGATGGTACACGAAGTTTTTGACTACAATAAAGCTTTTGAAAATGCTGCAAATGCTACTAAGTCTGTTATTAAACCAGGAGAATAATTATGAGTGGTTATGCGATATTTAACATTAATGTTAAAAATCCAGAAAATTATAAAGAATATGTTGAAAAAGTTAAACCAACTGCAGAAAGGTATGGTGGTGAATATATAGTAAGAGGCGGTGACAATACTGTTGTCGAAGGATCTTGGCAACATCCAAGGACAGTTGTGATAAAATTTCCTAGTTACGATAAAGCAATGGAATGGTATAATTCTGAAGATTACAAACCCATAAAACAAATTCGATTAGATAATGCAGATTCTAATGGAATGATAATAGAAGGAATATAAAGGAGTAATTATATGTCGATATTAGAAAAATATAGCGCTGCAATAAAAGATAAAGATGAGGCAGCAATGAATGAGCTTTTGCATGATGATTTTAAATTTACCATGCATAAATCAGGTAATACTTTAAGTAAATCTGATGTGATCAAATGGGCCATGAGTGGAGATATTAAACAGAGAGACACTAGAATTGTTTATGAAAATGATGAGGTTGGAGTACACCATGCGTTTGTAACATTTGATGATGGTAATGTTGAAGCGGTAATGGCAGTTTACAAATATGATAATGGAAAAATCATGAGTTTAGAGACTGGCGCAACTCCTATGCCAAAATAATGAAAAAACTTATACTCTTATTTGTTTTTATAGCGTTTAATTCAAATGCAGCTTCAATGAAGATGATTGGATCCAAAGGAGATCCAAAAGATGTAACCAGAGTAATAGAAGTAAAAATGTATGACAATTACTATGAACCAAACTCAATTAAAGTGAAAAAAGGTGAAACTGTAAAAATAATTGTAAAAAATTTAGGTGAACTTGTTCATGAATATAATATTGCCACAAAAGAGATGCATATAAAACATCAGCCTGAAATGGCAAGATTAATAGAGCATGATATTCTATTAGGAGATAGTATAGATCATGCTAAGATGAAGGAAATGTCTAAAAAAGATCACTCACTTGGACATAAACATGCTAATAGCGTGATGTTAGAACCTAATAAAACTGGCGAGATAATTTGGAAATTTTCCAGAGATATAGCTTTAGAAATGGCATGCAATATTCCTGGTCATTACGAAAGTGGAATGGTTGGGCCAATAATTATTGAGTAAAATCAAAATTTTGTAGATATTAACTTTAGATAATATTATTCTTTTTTAATGAATAATATAACGTCTTACATAATTTTAATTATTGCAGTAGCTTTAGGAACTGCTGCAAATGGATTTTCTAAAGCGGCAAATGGTTTTACAATATTTTTACCAAGTTTTTTTACTGCAATAACCATAGTTGCTTGTATGTACACACTGTCCCTAGTTATGAAAACTATACCTGTTGGAGTAACTTATGCTTCATTTGCAGGTTTATGTATAATTGCAACATCTATCGTAGGAATTTATAAGTTTAATCAAATACCAGATTTTTTTACAATCATAGGACTCGTATTAATTATATCAGGAGTATTGATTGTAAATTTAGTCGGAAAATCAAGTTAAAATATTAAATTTCACTTGGTATATCATGTTTGCCATCTTCTTTAAGATTTAAAGAGTATTCTTTAATTACACAATCTATATCAAAATCCGAGTATAAATGAGGAAACATATCTCCAGAAGATGATTGTTCCCAAACTAATTTTTGAAGTTTTAGTGCATCTACTTTCAAAAGCACTAAGTTAGATTGGTTGCCATAAAATTTATTAAGTGTTTGTTTTACTTGATTTTTATCGGAAAAATGGATGAAACCATCTTTTAAATCAAGAGATGTACCTTTAAAGATTTTATTTTCTTTAGCATCACTCCACTCTGATTTTGTGCAAATTTTATAAACAAAATCAAAATTCATTTTATTTTAAAAAATCATCAACTTCTACTTGATATCCTTCAACTAAACGGTTTGTTTCATTTGCCATTCCGACTATTGCAATCATTTCATTTATCATCTCATCAGTGGCACCCTTTTTTTTTGCAGCCAACGTGTGAGATTTAATACAATATTCGCATGCATTTGTTATTGATACAGCAACATAAATTAATTCTTTAATCTCTGGAGCTAAAGCTCCTTTTTTCATTACTTGTTGTAATGATCTCCAAGTCCTTTCTAGCGTTTCTGGACTGTTAGCCATAGTTTTCCAGAAATTTGGAATTTCAGTAATTTGTCTTGCCTCTTTTATTTCATCAAAAATTTCTTTTACTTTTCCAGATGCTTCTTTATCTGATATTTTATTAAACACTGTCATAATTTTCTCCTTTTAGTTATAAATTGACTCAATTTTTGGCATTAATTTTAGTAGTTCCTTTGTATAATTATGTTTTGGATTTTTAAACAATTCCTCTGTTTCAGAAACCTCACATAATTTTCCATCTTTAAGTACAGCTATTTTATCACACATTTGTCGGACAACAGGTAAATCGTGACTGATAAACAAAATAGTTAAATTTAACTGTTCTTGTAAATCTTTTAATAAATTTAATATTTGAGCCTGAATACTAACATCAAGGGCTGAAGTTGGTTCATCACAAACAAGAAGTCTAGGCTGTGTAGCCAATGCTCTTGCAATTGATATTCTTTGTCTTTGACCACCAGAAAACTCATGTGGATATCTTATTGCCGATTGTTGACTTAATTCTACTGACTCTAATAAATCGTAAATATAATTGTCTAAATCAATAGATTTTATATTTGGGTTATGAAGTTTAATCGGTTCTGCAATAATTTCTTTAACTTTGAGTCTGCCATTTAAAGAGGAAAATGGGTCTTGAAAGATCATCTGAATTTGTCTTCTAAATTTTAATAAATCTTTATTTTTTTTGATCTTAGTAACGTTTACATTATCAAAATATATATCCCCTGAACTTGGTTTAAATAAATTCACAACCATTTTTGCTATAGTAGTTTTACCACTACCACTCTCACCAACTAGACCAAATGATTTACCTTCCTTAATATCAAAAGAAACATTGTCTACTGCCATTACTGAATTTTTTGTATTTTCTGTGAAAAAACTATCATCGAAAGATTTACTCAAATTTTGGATTTTAACTAAGTTTTGATCTACAATACTTTTTTTAGACCATCTGTTTAATATTTTGATATTATTATTTTGATAATTTAAATTCTCTTTTTCAATAATTGTAAACCTTGATATTTTTTTATTTGTTGGTGGTACTGAACTAACCAAACTTTTTGTATATTTTTCTTTTGGTTCTATTAAAACTTGCTTTGTTGGACCAATCTCTACCAGATCTCCATTTTTCATTACAGCTACTCTATCTGTAGTTTCTGCAATTACACCCATATCATGAGTTATAAGTATGACTGCTAAATTTCTCTCCTTTGTTAACTTTTTTATCAATTCAAGAATTTGAGATTGTATTGAAACATCTAGTGCTGTGGTTGGTTCGTCTGCAATTAATAATTCTGGTTCACAACACAAAGCTAAAGAAATAACAACTCTTTGTCTCATACCTCCAGAAAATTGATGAGGATAATTGCTAAATCTTTTCTCTGCTTCTTTTATACCCACCTCCTTTAACAAATTGATTGCTCTATTTTTTGCTTCACCTGTATTTATATTTAAATGAGTTTGTATTGTTTCAATGAGCTGTTCTCCAACGGTAAGAATTGGATTTAAAGAAGTTTGTGGATCTTGAAATATCAATCCTATTTTTTTTCCTCTGTATTGAACGATAGTTTCTTGATTTTCACTTATATTTGTTTCACCCATAAATATTGATCCATTTGAAATTTTACCTGGTTCATCAATCAAATTTACTATAGCGTTAGCAACAGTACTTTTACCCGACCCAGACTCCCCAACTAATCCGACTATTTCACCCTTATTAATATCTATATTTATATTTTTTGCTGCTTTAACTGTTTCTTTCCTCATTTTGTAGTCAATGCTTAAGTTATTTATTTTTAAAAATGTCATTTTTTAAGCTTTGGATTAAGTGTGTCTCTCATCCAATCTCCTAATAAATTAATTGAGAATGCAAGGATAACTAAAAATATTGCTGGAAAAAAAGTTATCCACCACTCCCCTGAAAATAAAAAGTCATTTCCTAATCTAATTAATGTACCTAATGATGGTGTTGTTGGAGGAACTCCTACTCCTAAAAAACTCAATGTTGACTCGGCTATTATTGCAAGTGCCAGACCAATAGTTCCTATAACTAGAACAGGTCTCATAATATTTGGCAATATATGTTTAAACATTATCAGTAAATTTGAAACTCCTATAATAGATGAAGCTGAAACATAATCTTTATTTTTTTCTACTAAGGTTGCTGCACGAGAAACTCTTGCAAATTGAGGCCACTCTGAAATTCCTATAGCAAAAATTAAAACATATATTGCCATCTCATCATGCATTTCTCTTGAAATGATACCCCTTGCAATTCCATCTACTAATAGAGCCATCAATATACTAGGTACAGTCAACTGAACATCGGTTAATCTCATAACTATCATTTCATATTTTCCACCAAAGTATCCTGCAGTTAGACCAAGTGAAACACCTAGAATTAGACTGAAAATAATTGCAGAAAATCCAACTATTAATGAAATTCGTGAACCATAAAGTATAGTAGAGAGCATATCTCTTCCTTGTCCATCTGTGCCTAGAATAAACTTTGCCATACCTTCGTCTGTCCATGATGGAGGTGTGAATGCCTCCATTAATGATAGTGATGCTGGATCAAATGGATTATGTGGGGTAACAAATTCAACAAAAAAAGAGCAGAAGAAAATTATTAATAGTATTATCGAAGATATAATTGCAGTTGGGGATTTTATAAAACTAAAGTAAATATCACTATCCTTGAATTTTTCCCAAGAATTTAATGTTCTATTATCCACTAGTAAGATCTCCTTTAACTCTTATTCTTGGATCAATAAAATAATACAAAATATCTACTATAAAATTTATCATCACAAAAACAAAAGCAATAAAAACCAAGTATGCTGACATTATTGGAATATCTACAAATTGGACTGCTTGAATAAAAAGAAAACCCATACCAGGCCATTGAAATACTGTTTCAGTGATGATTGAAAAAGCTACTAAAGTTCCAATATTTATTCCGGCAATAGTAATTACGGGAATTAATCCATTTTTTAATGCATGTTTATAATTTATACTTTTTTCACTTATTCCCCTTGCTCTTGCAAACTTTATATAATCAGTTTGTAAGATTTCCATCATCTCTGCTCTTACCAATCTAATTATATAGGTCATTTGAAAAAGGCTTAGTGTTACAGATGGGAGAATGATTGCTTTCAATCCTGAAATAGTTAAAAGTCCTGTAGACCAAAAACCAAGATCTATCACCTCTCCTCTTCCAAAAGATGGAAGCACACCTAATATTACTGCAAAAAGATAAATAAACAGTATTCCAATTACAAACGTTGGCAGAGATACCCCCAGAAGAGATACTGCTAAAATAAAGTCACTTAAAAAACCTTTTCTGTTAATACCTGTGTAAACACCTAATAAAGTACCCGAAACTAATGCAATTAGCGCAGAAATTAAAACTAGCTCAATAGTTGCTGGCAGTCTTTCAATTATTAATTCTGAAACCGGTCTTCTAAGTTGATATGATATTCCAAACTCTCCCTTAGATGCGTTAACTACGAATCTTGAAAATTGAATATGTATAGGGTCGGTTAATCCAAGTGTTTCTCTTAATTCAGCTCTTTCTTCATCTGAAGTTTCTTCACCAACCATGTTGTTTATTGGATCTCCCACAAAATTAAATAAAGAAAAAGAAACAAATGATACGACAAGCATCACTATTACAGATTGGATCAGACGTTTGAAAAAATAATTAATCAATTTAAGAAATTTTTATAATTACAAGCCCTTTATTAAATTAAAGGGCTTGTAAAGAAAGTTATTTATTTAAAACTTGCAAAACGGAATAATGGTTCATTATTCGGTCTAATTGGAACATCTACATTTTTTTTAGTTGCCCAAGAAATTACTTGGTGATGTAGAGGAAGATACGAGATATCGTCTTTTACAATTTTCCAAGCATTTGCAATAGCAGCATTTCTTTTATCCAAGTCAACTTCGCCTTCCATAACTCTAATTGCAGCGTCAACTTCGCTGTTACTAAAGTTTACTTTATTCCAGCTAGCACCAGACTCGTATAAGTAATGGAATACGTAGTGACTATCCAAAGTTGGAACTCCCCAACCTAACATATAGAAATCACCTTTATCTTCTTTTAATTCCTTAAAGTGCTTACTTTTTGTTTGAGCAAATAAATTAACATTGACGCCGATTTTGCCTAACATACCCACAACAGCTGTGCAAATTGCTTCGTCGTTAACATATCTATCGTTAGGGCATCTTAACTCAACATCAAAACCTTTAGGATATCCTGCGTCAGCTAACAATTTTTTTGCAGCATCAACATCGTAAGGTAATCTTTTATCTAACTCTTTTGTATATCCATTTACACCAGGAAAAGTTATAATTCCTGCAGGTTCACTAAGACCTCTCATTACTTTTTTCTTTATCGCCTCAATATCTATTGCTTGATAAAGAGCTTGTCTTACCTCTTTTTTCTTAAATGGATTGTCACCAGTATTTCCAGATCTTAGTTTATCTGCTGCTTGATCCATACCTAAAAAGATTGTACGCATTTGAGCAGTACTAACTACTTCATGATCTGAAGAATTTCCAATTCTAGCTAAGTCTTGAACCGGTGCATCAGTAACTAAATCAACTTCACCAGATAACAATGCCGCAACTCTTGTAGCTGAGTTTTTAATTGGTAATAAGTGTATTTCAGTAACATTATTATCTTTCATCGAACCCCACCAATTACTATTTCTCTCAAATACTGTCTTAGTATTTGGCTCTCTTAAAGTAATTTTGAATGGTCCAGTTCCCATTGCATTAGTCGCTGAGAATGTTTCTTCTCCACCATCCCAGTTTTGTGACACTGTAGCTCCAAAATCAATAGACCATTTTTTAGACATTATAAATATATTTGATAATTGGTTTAAAAGAATTGGATTTGGTTTGCTGGTACTAATCTGCACAGTATAATTATCAATTTCTTTAACATCTGAAATTGTACTAATGTACTCTTTAAAATCTGATGTAGGTTGTTTTGCTCTTAATATACTAAATACAACATCTTTCGCTGTCATATTACTACCATCAGAAAATCTTACGTCTTTTCTTAAATTAAATATCCATGTATTTGGATCTGTTGTTTTCCAATCGGTGGCAAGTTGAGGTTCAATACTCATATCTAAACCTCTTGTTACAAGCGCCTCATAAACTTGTCTTGAAACTTGAGTGGTAGGACCTTCATTTTGTGCGTGAGGATCCAAAGTTAAACTATCACCCTGCATAGACCATTTAATTATTTTCGCGTATGAATTTGTTGATACAAAAACAAATAAAATTGCAAAGAAAATTTTAATAAAATTTTTAAATTTCATTTTTCCTCCTAATTATTACAAGTAAAATTAAACCTGATTAATGGGACAACTACAAGTGCAAAATAATTGCCTTAGTTGTTAAGAATGATCTCATTTTTGAACTTAGTATACAAAATTTCTGAATAATTATTCATTTTTTGCATATTTTTTTTCGCCTCAAGTTCAAACTTTTCGAGCGCTCCTTTGCCTAATTGCTTTTCCAAAGCCATTTTATACTCTGGTACACACCCCCAATCATTTACAGTTGTATCCTTTATTTCAATATGAAATTGGATACCATAAGCATGATTTTTGTACCTAAATATTTGGTATTTCGTTTCATCTGATGATGCAATATGTGTAACATCCTTATTATTTTCTAAATTTTGAACCTCATAAGAATGCCATTGTAATGATGTTAATTTTTCTGGAAATTCCGAAAAAAGAGTATCGTTCTCTTTTTCTTCTGAGAAATTTATATTTAACATTCCTATTTCGGGATTTTTTGTTCTAACAACACTTCCGCCCACTACTTCTCCGAGTAATTGACACCCAAGACAAAAGCCTAAATAAGGTTTTTCTAAATTAACAACAAATTCTTTAATTTTATTTTTTTCTTCAGCTAACCATGGATATTCTTGCACCATCCATGTGTCCATTGGACCTCCCATACAAAACATTGCATCAAATTTATTTAGATCATTTGGTATTTTCTCTCCTTCATCTAGTTCAATCGTGGTTAAGTTTACCCCATCTTTAATCATCAAATCTTTTATATAACCGGGATCTTCAATTTTAATGTGTTGAAGAACAATAATTTCCATCTTTAGGCTATTGGTTTTAACAAACTCTGAATTTTAATATGAATATTTTTATTTGATGATGCAAGAATATTACCTGCATATTTTGCATCTCTATTATCAATTGTAGAAACAATTCCACCTGATGCTTTGATAATAGGTATTAAGGGATGAATATCCCAAATTTTATTACTGCATTGGAATACAACATCAAGCTTACCTTCACAAACCTGTGCGTAAGACAAGGCATCGGAACAAGGAAATTGCATTAAATTTAAAAATTTAGTAATTTTTTTTTGTTTATTTAATGAAATAGCTCCATGTAATCCTGCTGCTAATTTCAAATCTTTATATTTTACTTTTTTATTTGTATTAATTTTTTTTCTTTTATTATTTTCAACTACATATGCAACTTTATCAGATTGGTTATAATAATATTTTTTTAGGATTGGAAAATTAGCCAAACCAAATATTGGATTACCTTTATAATTTAATGAAATTAAATTACTCCAAGTTGGACTTCCGATTACGAATGATCGTGTTCCATCAATTGGATCAATAACCCATGTAAAATCGCTTTTTGATTTTTTATATCCATATTCTTCACCAATAATTTCATGATTTGGAAACTTTTTATTTATTTTAAATCTAATGAATTTCTCAAATGCTCTATCTGCTGAAGTAACTGGATCATATCCTTTCCCTTTTATTTTGTTTTGAACTTTAAATTTCTTACTTAACTTATTGTAATAAAACGTAGACAGATCTTTAGCCAACTGGTTTAAAAATCTAGGAAATTCATTATTATTTGAAATAATTTTTTTTTTCATTAAAAGGAATTACTATTTTATTTATCTTGATTAAAGATAAATTTAAATTATTTTTATAAAATACCTCATGAATATAGAAGTTGAAAAAAATAGAATATTCTTTAACGATGGTAATAATAGACAAGAAATTCACCCTTTCTGGCTTAGAGAAAGAGTTGAAAATAAAGAGTTCTTAGACGAAATCACACAACAAAGATTATTTGATCCCAGCATTTTACAAACCAATATTTTAATAGAGAAGGTAAAATTAGAAAATGATGAATTAGAAATAAATTTCAATGATGGCGTCAAATCATATCTAAAAGTAAGCAATATTATTAACGAGTATTCTAATCAAAAAATGGTTATGAACTCTATAAAAAAAGTTAAATGGGACTCTAACTTAAATTATTTAAAGAACTTCATCTACAATGCTGACATTAGTGAAACTAAGGAAATGTATGACTTGCTTGTTTCTTTTTATCAATACGGATTTGTGATCATTAAAAATGTTCCAACTCAAGATAATTTCATTATAAATTTTGCTAATTCAATTGGAAGCGTAAGAAGGACGAATTTTGGAGAGTTTTTTAATGTTAGATCAATACCTAATCCTAATGATTTAGCATACACATCTTATAATTTGGCTCCTCATACAGATAATCCTTACAGAATACCAGTACCATGTATTCAGCTTCTTCATTGTATTGAAAATGAGGTATCTGGCGGACTGTCAACTCTTGTGGATGGTTATACTGTTACCGAAGATTTAAAAAATGAATTTAAAGATTATTATGAAATTCTTACCAAGATAAAAGTAAAATTTAAATTTATTGATAAAGAAGTCATATTAGAAGATTGGTCTGAACTTATTAAGTTAGATGAAAAAGGAGAGTTTAAGCAAGTGAGATTTAGTCCAAGATTAGATTATGTGCCAATATTAAATAAAGAAGATTTAGATTTATATTATAAAGCAAGGAACAAACTTTCAGAATTTTATAATTCAGATAAATATAGGATAGAATTTAAATTGAATCCTGGCGACTTATTAATGATGGATAATTATAGATTACTTCATGGTAGAACTAGTTTCGACTCTAATGAAGGAAATAGATTCCTTCAAGGGTGCTACATTGATTATGATAGTACAGAGGGAAAAATTAGACATCTTAAAAGAAAGTTTAATATCTAACTTATCCAAGATTTTGCATGAATGGAATATATTCTAGAAGGTAATATCCTAAAGCTTGAAGTTGATTTGTAATCATTAATACTCCAGTAATCAAAAGGAGAGAACCACCTGTTTTATTTATAACATTCATTTTTGTTTTTAAATTTTTAGAAAAAATCATAAATTTCTGAATTAAATATCCCGATAAAATAAAAGGTAACGCAAGACCTAATGAATAAAATGATAAAAGTAAAATTCCTTTATTTATGCTTTCCTCTGTAGATGCGATTGCCAATATTGATCCAAGAATAGGTCCAATGCAAGGTGTCCAACCAAAACCAAATGCCATTCCAACTAAAATTGAGCTAAATACACCTGATTTTTTATCTGCTTGGAACCTTTTCTCGTAATTTAAAAACTTTAAATTAATCAAGCCTATTATTTGAAGTGAGAAAATTATTATAATTGTACCAGCTACAATTCTGAGAGTGTTTGAGTTATCTAAAACTAATGATCCTAAAAATGTTGCTGTTGCTCCAAAACTAATAAAAACAATTGAAAATCCAACCGTAAAAAGAACTATTGGAAATAAATTTATACTCTTTTTTTCAAGAAGTTCGTTAAGAGTTGAGCCAGATATATATGAAATGTATCCTGGAATAAGTGGTAATACGCAAGGGGATAAAAAACTTATCAAACCTGCGCTAAATGCAAGAAATATTTCGATCATTATCCTGTATTTTTAATCGCTGCAGAAATTCCTGCAATAGATGTCATCATCGCATCATCAAGTAACTTTTTGCTTTTTTTATCTAATTTCTTTTGTTTTTGCTTTTTCATCACGGTTACTTGTAAAACATTGAGTATTTCTGAGTAGATATTTCTAATAATTGCAGGTCCCCTGAAAGCTTTTCTTTGTTTAAGTATTTCTCTAGGAGTAATATCATGATTTAATTTTTTTACTGCATTAAACTGATATCTTAGTTTATCACCAACTCTAACTAATTTTTGGTCTGCTAAATTTTTCTCATAAATTTTTGAAATTTCAGGATCAACTTTTGATAAGACCATGTCTAATAAGTCCATTGTAGAATTAAAATATGGCCAATTTTTTTCCATATCTGTTAAAGTTTTTTTAAATTTTTTAATAGATGAGTACCTTAAAGCTTCAGCAGTTCCTAACCAGGCAGGTAACATCAGTCTTATTTGTGTCCAAGCGAAAACCCATGGTATGGCTCTTAAACTATTAATGTTATCTACATTCTTTCTTTTGGATGGTCTCGATCCTATCGATAACTTACCCAAGGCCATATGTGGCGTAACAGTTTTAAAATATCTGATGAAGTCAGATGTTTGATTTATATTTTTTCTATAAGAACTAGTTGAGACATTTGACATGTTTTGAATAAGATTTCTCCATTCTTTTTTTGGATTTGGAGGTGGATTTAGAGTTGCTTCCATGACAGAGCCAATATAACTACACAGGTTATACTTTGCTAATGGCTCATATCCATATTTTTGTTGTATTACTTCACCTTGGTCTGTAATTCTTATTTTTCCGTTAACAGAATAAGGTGGCTGCGATCTTAAAGTTGCTTGAATAGGCCCTCCTCCTCTACCAGCAGAACCACCTCTGCCATGAAAAAATGTAACGTTAATTTTATATTTCTTTGCTAATTTAATAATTTCTTCTTGTAATTTATATTGATGCCAACTAGCTGATAATTTACCTGCATCTTTACTAGAGTCTGAATACCCAATCATAATTTCTTGCTTATTTAGTATGTATTTTCGGTACCATTTTAATGAGAATAATTTTTCCATTATTTTTTTACCATTTATCAAATCATCTAAAGTCTCAAATAAAGGAACTACTCTTAACTTACTTTTGATATTAGCCTCTTTTTGTAAATACATTACAGATAAAATATCTGAGGCAGATGAAGTCATTGATATTACGTACGCTCCTAAACACTCTTTTGGTTGACTAGACAAAGCTTTAAAAGTTGACCAAACTTCTTTATTTTCTTTATTTTTAAAAATAAATTTATTAATTGAATTTTTGCCTCTAATTTTATCTGATAAATACTTTATTTTTTTTATCTCACTCCAAGAATTATAATTTCGCCTAGATTTTCTTTTTATAAATTCATTCAGTAATTGTGAATGTCTAGATGACTCTTGTCTTATATCCAGTCTTGCAAGGTTTATTCCAAAACATTTTGCTCTTCTCATTAAATCAAGTAAATCACCACTAGCTATATTTTCGTTCTGATTTTGCTCCAAAGACTCTCTTACAACTCTTAACGGTTTTAAAATTTCTTCTCTTTCAGAAAGTAATATTTTTTCATTTAATGGTTTACCATAATTAAGATGTTGTTCTATTTCTCTATGGGTTGTTCTTAGTTTATCTCTTAATGGTCTTAAATAAACTCTATATGGTTCAAAGGTTTTTCCTGTAGCTTTTAATATTTTATTTGAGCATTTTTCCATAGAATAAGATCTAATTAATTTAGTTAAAGACTTTTCATAAAGTTTAGCAGCTTCCCATCTTGATAAAAGAATAACTCTTTTGGTCACCTCGGAAGTTACAAAAGGATTCCCATCCCTGTCGCCTCCCATCCAAGACCCAAATTCAATTGGATTAAAATTTTTTGGAAGTCCTTTGCCCATATTTTTTTCAAAAATTTGATTTAATCTTCTGTAAACTTTAGGTATTGTATCCCATAAACTATCCTCAATAATTGCTAATCCCCATCTAGCCTCTTCTGGAGGAGTAGGTCTAGATCTTTTAATTTCATCTGTATTCCAAATGATTGTAATTTCATCGTATAGTTTTTTATCTAAAATTTTTAATTTTGATGGATAATTATTTAGAAGAATTCTTTGCTCAAGAATTTCTGTTAATGTATGATATTTTTGTATCAAAGTTCTTCTTTTAACTTCAGTAGGATGAGCTGTTAAAACTATTCCAATATTTAAACTTTTTGCAATATTATAAATTTTATTATTTGAAATTTTTTTATTTTTGAAAAAATTTTCAAAAATTTCTTCTATAAATATATTTTGGAATTTTTTATTTGATTTTATATTTTCATATTGATCTAAAGTTCTAGATGCATCTATTGACTCTGCTAAATTATAAAAATTCATGAAATGATTAAATGCTCTTGTTAATTTAAATAAAGACTGTGGACTAAGTTTATTAACTTCTCTTAGAATTTTCTTAAATGGTTCTTTCCTGCTTTTATTTGCAACATTTGCCTTTGACAAAAGTCTAATTTTTTCAACTAAGTTAAAAAAGTTAGAGCCCTCCTGTTTTTTTATTACTTTACCAAGAATATTACCTAAGTGTCTGACGTCATCCCTAAGTGATTTGGTTGGAATTCTTTCGTAATAAAGATCTCGTTTTAACATGATTAAAATTAAATTTTTTTTGATTTATACCTTTCGTATTTGTTTCTATTTTAAATAAACTTCCTGAGAATTTAAATTTTTTAATTTCACTTTTTTTCATACCTTTTAAGGCTGAGGTTACAAATAATTCTGAGTTATTTTTACCACCAAATGCACAGTTTGTTATATTTTTTGCGGGTAATTTTACTTTATGTAGTATTTTTCCAGATTTACTAAAAATTGAAATACATGCTCCGTGAAAATGACAAACCCAAAGGTTTTTATTTTTATCTAAAGTCATTCCATCAGGCACACCTTGATTCTTTGAAAATTTTTTAAATACAATTTTTTTGGTAATATTTAAATTTTTATTTATTTTAATTTTATAAATAGTTTTTTTCCTACTATCTGTATGATAAAAATTATTGCTATCTATAAATGCTGGACCATTTGTTATGTAATAGGCGGTATCGACTTTTTTTAAATTTAATTTTTTATCAAGGCAATATAACGATCCATTTGTCAAATTTCTTTCAGGATTATCCATAGTGCCGAACCATAATCTACCTGATGGATCTGTCTTACCGTCATTAATACGATTTGTTTTAATGTCTTTTTCTATATAAATTGATTTTAAAATTTTTTTTGTTTTTAAGTTTAAAATTCTTAACTCACCCTGAAGACCTAATATAAAAATGTTATTTTTTATATGTGCTAGAAAACCTATCTCTTTATTAATTTTAATTATTTTGCTTTTATTATTTTTTATATTTAAAATATGTATTCTTTTTTTTTTTATATCAGTAAAATATATCGATTTATGTTCTTTTACCCATAATGTTCCCTCGCCTAATATACATTTAGCGTTCCACAAAACTTCAGGTTTTGAGGTTTTTATTTTAACCATTGTATTCGTATTTTTTAATGAAATCTTTATTTGGATTAATTCCGATCCCTATATTTTCTAATGGAGATGCGAACCCATTTTTATTTTTAACTTGATCTAAAATTGAAAATTTTTCCTCTGATAAATCAGTTATGAAAATATTTTTTTCTGTTGTATCAAACTCTAACATAGACTTTGTTGGAAATAGTCCACCTGGCATATCGGGTAATGTTGTTAGCAAATGAAGATTAACTGCCACACTTAAAGCTGAACCCCATACATGATTTACTATTGGAATAAAATTAGACTGCGCTAACGCTGATACTTTTAAATATTCAGTAATTCCACCTAAACCACAAACCTCTGGTTGAGCTATATCAATACAATTATTTTTTATAAGTTGATTCCAACCATATTTTGTAAACTCTGCCTCACCTCCAGCAATATTAGTCTTTAATTTTTCTTTAAGTTCTTTGTAGCTATCATAATCTTCTGGAGCAACAGGTTCTTCAAACCAGTAAATATTCATTTCATCTAATCCTCTTCCAACATATAATGCATCATTTTTATTATAAGCATGATTTGCATCCACCATAAGTTTAAATTCAGATCCAATTGTATCTCTTACAGCACTAACCAACTTTAAATCTTCTTTAGGACCCATGCCAATTTTCATTTTCATAGCTTTAAAATTCTTTTCTTTTATTTGATTAGCCTCATTTTTGAACAATTCACAAAGTTCATCGACTGTTTTTTTTTGCAACATCATTCCGTACCCATAAACTGGAATTTTATCATTAGTTTTACCTCCTAGTAGTTGATAAAGAGGTAAATTAGATTTTTTTGCCAATATATCCCACAATGCTATATCAATTCCTGACAATGCTTGAATTGGCATTCCTTTTTGACCGCTGTCTCTGAGTAAATTGTATACTTTGTGCCAAATATATTCTTTTTTAAGTGGATTATCTCCTTTTATTAAAGGTTGAATAACTTTTTCTACAATATATTTATTTGCAAGAGCTATATTTCCAGGTCCAAAACACTCTCCCCAGCCTGTGATTCCTTCATCAGTCTCTACTTCAACTAAGTGGGCAGTTCTATGATTGTAATATTGTTGTGAGTATCCTAGTTCTTTGTCTAACTCATATCTAAGTACATGACTTTTGATTGAGGTTATTTTCACAAATTTTAAACAGCAACTACTTTAGAGTTCTGTTCTCCTAAGTTCTCTATTGATAGTTTCATTTGGTCACCTGCTTTCAGAAATACTTGTGGTTTTCTACCCATTCCAACTCCTGGAGGTGTTCCAGTTGTGATTATATCCCCTGGTTGTAATGACATAAATTTACTTACATAAGATACAATGATATCAACGTTAAAGATCATAGTACTTGTATTTCCCGTTTGCATTCTCTCGCCATTTACATCCAACATCATTTTTAAATTATTTATGTCTTTAATCTCATCTTTAGTTACTAGGTAAGGTCCAGTAGGGCCATAAGTATCGTGAGATTTACCTTTTACCCATTGTCCCATTTTCTCAATTTGCCATTCTCTTTCACTAACATCGTTTACTAAACAATATCCTAAAATATGATCTTGTGATTGGTCTTCTGAAATATGTTTAGCCTCTTTTCCTATTACAATTCCAAGTTCAACTTCCCAATCAAGTTTTTTTGATCCTGAAACTATTTCCACATCATCATTAGGACCACACATTGAACTAGTAGCCTTCATAAACATAATTGGTTCTTTTGGAATATCAGCACCAACTTCAGCAGCATGGTCTGAATAATTAAGCCCTATTGCAACAAACTTTCCTGGACTTGTAATGCAAGAACCTATTCTTTGATTTGATGAAATCTCAGGAAGGCTTGATGTATCTACATTTTGAATTTTTGAAATTGTTTCAAAATTTAAATTTTGTGGGTTTAAATCACTTACATGTGAGCTAATATCTCTTATTTTTCTATCACCATCTAGTATAGCTGGTTTTTCTCTTCCCTTTTCACCTACTCTTAATAGTTTCATTGTTTCTCCTTTATATTTAAATTGTCATGCCACCGTCTACGGAAAATGTATTTCCTGTAGTAAATGTTGACTCATCACTAGCTAAATAAATAGCAAAATCAGCTATTTCTTGCGCAGTTCCTAGTCTTTCCATTGGTTGTCTTGCTATGAAATCCTTTTTTGCCTTAACTGGATCCGGGCTTTGTTTTACTCTATCTTCCCAAGAAGGTGTAAATACGGTTCCAGGTGCAATTGCATTACATCTAATTTTTTGCTTAACAAAATCAGATGCGATTGATTTTGTTAGCCCAATAATAGCTGCTTTACTTGCTCCATAAACAAATCTGTTTGGCAGCCCCTTAATACTTGACGCAACAGAAGCAACATTAATAATGCTACCTCCATTATTATTTATCATCGTTGGTAATGTAGCTTTACACATAAAGTACATAGATTTAATATTAGTATCGAAAGAAAAATCCCAATCTTTCTCCTCACAATCTAAAATTGTTCCATGATGAACAAATCCTACTGCATTAAATAATACATCTATATTTCTAAATGTATTTATGAATTCTTTGATATCTTCATTTTTTGTTGAGTCTAATTTTTTTACTTTAATTTTTGGGTATTCTTTATTTAGTTCACTTAAAGTATTTTCATTAATATCTGTAGCTGTGACATTTGCACCTTCGTTATGAAAAGTTATAGCTGTTGCTTTTCCTATCCCTTGTCCAGCTGCAGTGATGATTACTTCTTTTCCCTCAAGTCTTCCCATTATTTATCCTTTCAATTTCTTTATATAGTGAACTATGATCTGTTTCACCATGTCCATTTTCAACTAGTGATTTATACATTTCTTTAACTAAATTTGAAATAGGTAATTGAGTATTATAATTATTTGCACATTCTAAGATATTATTCATATCTTTTAACTGACTTGAAGTTTTACCTTTAGGACTAAAGTCTTTATCTATCATTCTTTTTCCATGTGTTCTAAGAACTTTACTATCAGCCCAACCTCCAGATAAAGCCTTAATCATTTTATTTGGGTCAGCTCCAGCCTTTTCACAAAGGGTAACCGCTTCAGCAACAGCACCAATAGCTAATCCAACAATAATTTGGTTTGCTAATTTAGAAACCTGGCCACATCCTATTGGTCCAACAAGAGTTGGGTTTCCCATTGATTTTAAAATATCTTTAACTGACTCAAAAACTATCTGTTCTCCCCCAATCATTATAGCAAGAGATGCTTCTTCAGCTCCAATCGTTCCACCTGAAACTGGAGCATCTAGGTAATTTATTTTTCGAGATTTGAAATTTTTTCCATGATTAATTGCTGTAGTTTGTTTTACAGAACTCATATCAATTACAGTTGAATTAGGTTTTAAATTATTTAAAAATTCGTCACTACCTATAACTTCATTTACCGCATCATCGTTAGTTAACATTGTAATTACCACATGACTTTCTTTAACAAGTTCTCCTATTGAATTTGAAATTTCGGCACCAAAGTCTTTTAGTGGCTCCGCTTTATTTTTGGATCTATTAAATGCTCTAACTTTGTATCCAGCTTTCAATATGTTTTTTGCCATCGGAAAGCCCATAAGGCCAGTACCAATAAAGCCTATATTTTGCATTATTTTCTAGGGACAAAATCGTGGAAGTTTTGCGTCATTGCTTCTGGAAAGAACATAACACAAGCTAAAACAATCAATTGAATTACTATAAATGGTGCAAAACCTCTGAAAATATCAGTTAGTGAAATGTGTGGTGGAGCGACTGATTTTAAATAAAATGCTGCAGGACCAAATGGGGGGCTTAAAAATGAAACTTGCATATTTACACAAAATAATATTCCAAACCAAATAGGATCAAAACCAAGAGCTAGTACTATTGGTAAAAAAACTGGCATTGCTAATAGAACTATTCCAACCCAATCCATGAATGCACCCATTATTAAAAACATTATTTGCATCATGAAAATTAGATACATTGGCTTTAAATCGTAGGCTAAAATTGTTTCAGCAACATAAGTGGGTCCTCCTGCAAGAGAATAGGCTCCTGCTAAAACTGTAGCACCAAAAGTAATAGTTAATATAGTTCCTGAAGCTTTAAAGGTTCTAACAAGTGCATCTTTAAACAAAAACCATGTTAACTCTTTTCTAGCAGCTATTATTATTAGCGTTGCAACTACACCCATACCAGCTGCTTCAGTAATACCAGTTATTCCAGAATAAATTGATCCCAAAACAATTATTACAATACCAATAGGAGGTAGAAGACCAGGAAGGTATGACATCTTTTCTCTCAAAGTTAAAGCTGGTTCATCACTTAATGGTGCAAGATGAGGTTGTAGTCTTGTTCGAATAAGAATGTATGTAATTATTAAACTGGATATCATTAGACCAGGAACGATTGCTTCTTGGAACAACATAGTAATTGAAGTTTCTGTTGTTAGTCCATAAATAATTAGAACAATAGATGGTGGGATCATTGTGCCTAAAGAACCTGATGCACAAATAATACCTATCGACATATCTTGATCATATTTCAATCGCAACATCTGAGGCAGTGCAATTAGTCCTAATAAAACTATCTCTCCTCCAATAATTCCACTCATAGCTGCCATGATTGTTGCCATGATTGCTGTTACTACACCTACTCCACCTCTGGTTTTTCTTAACCAAGCATTTAACGCATCATACAAGTCTCTTGCAATATTCGAGCGTTCTAGTAAGGAGGCCATAAATATAAATAATGGTACCGATAAGAATGAATAAGTTACAACAAGAGAATAATATCTTGAAAGCAAAATTCCTAAAGCATGTTCACCTATATATAAAAATACAAGCACTGCTCCCATAAAACCTGAAGCAAAACCCATAGGCACACCTATTGATATCAATGCTAATAGTCCTACTATTAGTATTATCGAGAGTGTCCCTATCTCAAATTCCATTTTATTTTAAATCTTTGGCAGGTTGGTACTGTTTTTCTTTGGGATTTTTCCAATCAATAATTAAATTATTTATTGATTGAAGCGCTATAAGAAATATACAAATAAGCGTGAGTGGCTTCATAGTTGCAGGAATTGGTGGATCCCAATAAGTTGCAAATCTCTCCCAATTTATAAATGATCTATATGCATCTTCCATGCCTCCATAAATTACAGCGGCTGCAAAAGTAACAATAATTATAGTGCTAATTAGATCAAAAATTCTCTGAGTTGGTCTGCTTACATAATCATATAATAAGACAATTCTAATATGACTTCTAAGCCTTGTGGCATATATTCCGCCAACTAAATAACAAATACCAGCCAACCATAGACATAACTCATTAACCCACAAGGTTGGTTTTTCCATTATGTATCTCATGAAAATTTCGTACATCATCACGATTACAATTAAGGGAATTAAATATTTAATTGTATGACTTAAAAATAATGAAATTCTATCAATCCAAGTTATTGGAAAATCATCTTTACTTGCAACTTTTTCATTTTGCTCTTGTAATTGCTTATCTTGTATTTCTTTATCATTCATTGGCAAAAAAAATTTATAAGAAGGGCCTATTTCAGGCCCTTCTATATTTTGTTAAGTGCTTTTTATTATAGGATACCGTTAGCTTTCATGTAAGCTTTGTGTATCTCTATAAGAGCAGCAGCTTCTGGAGACTTTTTCTTCCATTCTTCCCAAGCGCCAAGTGCAGCTTGTCTGAATTTAAGTCTGTCCTCTCTAGACCAGTCGTGAAGAGTAACGCCCATTTCATTCAAAGCTTTTACAGCTTCTGCGTTTTTTCTCTCAACTAAGCTAGTGATAGTTCTACCACAAATTTCGATTGCAGCTAACATTGCACCTTGTTCATGAGGTTTTAACTTGTTCCAAACTTTTGTGTTACAAGCTAGGTGGTCAGCTGGCATAGAGTGGAAACCTGGATATGTAGCATATTTGTTTTGCTCATAATGTCCACCAGCGTAGTTTGTTGCTAATGATGAATAATCAGCACCATCAATTAGACCAGTTTGTAAAGCAGTTGGAACTTCACCGAAGTCCATAACTATTGGTTTTGCTCCTAATGCTGTAAAGATCATACTTTCCATTCCTGGAGGTGATCTAAATTTAAAGTCTTTTAGTGAAGCAACATCTGGAATTGGTCTGCTAGATATCAAAGACTCATGTCCTGGTATCCACCAACCAATTAAAGTCATTCCATATTTGTTGTAAAGTGCATCAACAGCTTCTTGAGCTCCTGGGAAATTCAAGAATTCATATTGTTGATATGGGTTATCATATCCACCCATTACATCGCCTGCGAATTGGAACGCTGCATTTTTACCAGTTTGGTATCCAGCTCCTGTCATATCGCAGTCAATAATTCCAGTTTGTGCAGAGTTAAATACCTCAGCAGACTTACCTGTTACAGATGACGAGTAGAACATTTGCACTTTCAAGCTTCCGCCAGAGAACTTTTCTACGTTCTTAGCGAACTGAGCTGCAACTTCACCATTTGGTGAGCTTGCTGTGAAGTGAGTTTCTATTTTAAGCGTTTTTGCATGAGCAGAACCAAATAAAGCAATAGATACCACAGCAATAGCAGCTGTTAGTTTTGATATTGATTTTAACATTATTTCCTCTCAGTTGTGTTATTAGTTAAATTTAAACACAAAGAGAAAAAGATTTCAAATAAAAGCGAGAATTTATATATTTATATTAGTTATAATTTTGAACAGTACAACTTTTAGTCGAATATTAATCCACCTCTGAAAGTAGTGGTTTATTTGAAAAAAAACACTTTAAATTATTAACTGCTAGCATGCTCATAGCTAATCGAGTTTCATGTGTCGCACTGCCAACATGAGGTAAGACAAAACAATTATCTAACTCTAAATATCTTTTATCTAGATTTGGTTCATTATTAAATACATCAAGTCCAGCACCATAAATTTTTTTGGTTTTCAAAGCCTCTATTAGTGCATCATCATCTACGGTTGAGCCTCTTGATGTATTTATAAACACTGAATGTTTTGGAAATAATTTCAGTGTTTCTGAATTGATTATATTTTTGGTTTCAGGAGTAGCAGGTGTATGTAAACTTATATAATCACAATTAGGTAGCATAGATTTTAGATCTGAATGATAGGTAGCATCTTTTTCAAAATCTTTAGGTAATTTGTTTCTATTGAAATAAATTACTTTCATTTTAAAAGCTCTTGCCCTATCAGCTACGATCTGACCAATTCTTCCCATTCCTATTATGCCTAAAGTTTTTCCTGTGATTTCATTACCTACCATTAATTTCGTAATATCAGGTTTATGATCTTTCCAAGTATTTGTTTTAACTAAATTATAAGCCTCTCCAATTCTTCTTGAGGATGCTAAAATTAACAGAATAGTTATTTCTGCTACAGCGTCGTTTAAAACATTTGGTGTGTTCGATACTTTTACGTTTTTTTCTTTAGCTGATTGGGTATGTATGTTGTCGTATCCAACTCCAACATGACCAATTACTTTTAACCTACCTGTCAAATTATCAAAAAAATTCTTATCTAATTTATCAAAACTTGTTGAAATTAATCCATCATGATTATTTGCAAGTTTAATTAATTCTTCATACGAATAGGGTTTGTCCTCCAAATTTAAAGTAACATCAAATTCTTGTTTTAATATTTCCTCTGCTCCATCAGAGATTTTTCTAGAAACTAGTATTTTTGGTTTCATCTAATGGGAGTTTCTTAAAATACCCTTAGTTTTAGTAATATCTAAATATTGATCTCTTGACATTATACATGCTCCATCTTCGAGTTGACCAACATTTGATCTAGAAATTTCTTGCCAAGGAGTTTGATTAGTAAGTTTTTTTATTATTTTCTTTTTTCTTCTTTTTGTAAATTCTAATTTTGTTATTTGAAGGTCTACTCTTCTTTTATTTAAATCTATTGTCATTTTATCGCCAGTTTTAACAATAGCTAAATCTCCGCCTACTGCAGACTCTGGTGATACATGGAGTATTGATGGACTTTCTGAGGTACCGCTTTGTCTACCATCACCAAGTGTTGGTAAAGCATTTATGCCCTTTTTTAATAATCTATCTGGTGGTTGCATGTTCACCACTTCAGCAGATCCTGGATATCCAACAGGTCCACATCCTCTTATTATTAAGATTGAATTTTCAT
>CACJUO010000011.1 GCA_902596675.1 uncultured Pelagibacteraceae bacterium
AAAAGTTTTACTGGCGAAATATTAAAATATGATGAGCAAGAAATTTTAAATAATAAAGATGAATTTTTATCAAGTTTGTTAACTAAATCTCTCTTTGAAAATAATAAAATAATTATCATCTCAAGAGCGACTGATAAATTAATTGATGTTATAATTGATATTGTTAAAAAAAGCCAAATTGAAACAAAAATAATAATAAAATGTTCAAATTTAGAAAAAAAATCTAAATTACGAAATTTAATTGAAAAAGAAAAAAAGGAGGTTTGCACTCCTGTTTATGAAGATGACGCTCGATCTTTAAATATTGTAATTAACAATTTTTTAAAAGAAAAGAAATTTAATCTTTCCCAGGAAATTAAAAATCTACTTATTGAAAGATCTAAAGGAGATAGAATTAATTTAAAAAATGAGCTCTCAAAATTAGAAAATTTGCAAATTAGTAAAAATAAATTAAGTACTGATGATGTCCTAAAGCTCTCAAATCTAGCTGAAAACTTCAGCGTATTTGAGTTATCAGACAATTACTTAGCTAAAAATTCAAAAAAAGTGGCAAATATTCTTAATGAAAATAATTATTCATCTGAGGACTGCATACTTATTATAAGAACAATTTTAAATAAATCTAAAAGACTTTTAAAAATAAGAAGTGAAATTGATAATGATAAAGATATTGATCAAGTTATAAATAGTTTTAAGCCCCCAATATTTTGGAAAGAAAAAGTTGTTGTAAAAAAACAAGCTCAGTCATGGTCTACTCACGAAGTGAAGGAAATTATATTTAGAATTAATGATTTAGAGGCTTTAATTAAGAAAAATTCAACAAATTCAATGCTTTTTGTCTCTAATTTTGTAAGTAATTATTAGTAATTTTGTTTAATAATTTCTACTAATCTATCTAATTGATCAGTTCCTTTATACTCTAAACTTATAGTACCAGTATTATTCCTCTTGTTTTTAACAAAAACCCTCATTCCTATTTTGTCTGTTAATTCCTCCTCAAGACTTACGATGTTTGGATCTTTTTTTTTGATAGGGTTATTAGATTTAGATTTCAACATACGTACTAGATTTTCAGCTTGTCTAACAGATAATTTTTTTGAAATAATTTTTTTTGCCAAGAAGATAGCATTATCTAAACCAACTAAAATTTTTGCATGACCTTGGGATAATTTCTCTTCAATTATTAATTCTATAATTTCTTGTGGAAGAGTTAGAAGTCTCAAACAATTTGATATATGTGCTCTACTTTTCCCAATAAATTTTGATACCTTGTCTTGGTCGTAACTGAATTCATCTATTAATCTTTTATAACCTTCAGCTTCCTCAATTGGATTTAAATCTTTTCTTTGAACATTTTCAACAATCGCAAATTCTAATGATTTAAGATTATCTACGTTCATTACGATAATTGGTACCTCATGAATCCCCGCATATTGTGCTGCTTGCCATCTTCTTTCTCCAGCTATTATTTCATATTTATCTTCTACATCAGAAGATGGTCTTACAATGATAGGTTGGATAATACCTCGTTCTCTTATAGAGTTAGTTAACTCCTCTAAACTAACTTCGTCAAATTTTTTTCTTGGTTGATACTTATTTCTAATTAATGAGCTTATAGAGACATTTTTTTTATCATCAATTTTTTCACTATCCCCTATCAAGGAAGATAATCCTCTCCCGAGTCCTTTTTTTGATTTAAATGGATTGATCATGCTGCGCTCTCCACTGGTTTATCTTGATTTAAAAATTCCTCTGTAAAACTAAAATATGCTCTACTGCCTGGACAAGTCTTGTCATAAATAAGAACTGGAACACCATGCGAGGGTGCCTCTGATAATCTGACGTTTCTTGGCACTGCTGTGCTATAAACTTTATCCTTAAAATAGTTCCTTGCTTCTGTTTCTACCTCACCTGATAATTTATTTCTCTTATCATACATTGTAAGAAGGATTCCTCTTATATCCAAAGATGGATTTAAGTTTGACTTTATCCGTTCAATTGTTTTCATAAGCTGTGTCAGTCCCTCGAGAGCAAAGAATTCTGTCTGGAGTGGCACCACTAAAGCATCAGAGGCTACTAAAGCCATGATTGTAAGTAAGCTTAAGGATGGTGGGCAGTCAATTATTATATAGTCATAAGATGGCTTAGAATTGTTTAAAATAAGGGTTAATTCATCTTTCAATTTAAAGGCTCTCCGGCTGTCTCCGGCTGTTTCCACCTCCAGCCCCGACAAATCAACATTTGATGATATTAAATCTAAATTTTCAAAGCTTGTAGGCTGGATTACTTCAGAAATTTTTTTATTTCCATTTAATACATTGTAAATTGTTTGATCAGAACTTGTTGCGTTAGATAATCCAAGTCCCGTTGTAGCATTACCTTGTGGATCAAGATCAATTACAAGAATTTTTTTTCCTTTCATGGTTAGACCAGCCGCAAGATTGATGACGGTTGTGGTCTTTCCTACTCCACCTTTTTGATTTATGACTGAAATAATTTTTTTATTCATATTTTTTTTTTAAATTAGAAATTTTTACTACTGATGACTCATCACTTGTAAGACTTTTCATTTCCTCTATATCAAATTTCCATTTTGTAGAGACTTCTTTTAAAATTTTATTTCCACTCTTTCCTAAATACATAACTATGTATTTAAAACTTTTAAAATTTTTTGTAGCTATATCAAAAATGACTGGCAAAGGTTTAAATGCTCTACAAATTATTACATCTGTAACTAAATTTTTCTCTTCAAATATATTTTTTTGGTAAACTTTTGCTTCCAATTTAAACTTTTCTACCATCTCCTTTAAAAAATTGCTCTTATGATAGCTCTTCTCATAAAAAATTAGCTTAAAACCTTGCTTTTTTGATTTCATCAAAATACCCAAAACTATACTAGGAAGCCCTGCTCCTGAGCCGAGATCAGTACATACTTTGATGTCATTTTTATCAATAAATTCAATGGTTTGAGCACTGTCATAAATATGCCTTGTATTTATTGACTTTTCTGTAGTTGAACTTATCAAATTTATTTTCGTGTTTGTGCTCAATATTGACTGAGAATATTCTCCTAACTCCTTAAGTGTTTCACGTGAAACATTTGGGATATAAATTTTATTAGTTTTTATTATTTTCGAATCAATCAAGCTATATGTTTAATAGACTTTCTTTTGACATGAGACAACAAAATATATACTGCTGCTGGAGTAATTCCATCTATTCTAAGTGCCTGACCAAGTGTTTTTGGCTTTATTTCCTTAAATTTTGACTTAACTTCATTTGATAATCCAGAAAATTGATCATAATCAAGATTTTCCGGTATTTTGAGATTCTCATCTCTTTTGAATGCTAAAATATCTGCATTTTGTTTCTTTAAATAACCTTTATAATGAGCCTTTATCTCAATTTGCTCATCAATTTCACGTGAAACATATTCAATTTCTGGCCAAATATCCCTAATTTTACTCATATTTACTGACTTTTGACTTAATATTTCTAATGCATTTCTTTTAACTCCGTCTTTTGCAATGTTTATTCCAAATTTAGATGCTTTTGATGGGGAAATTATCGAATTTTCCATCTTTTTAAGACTTTTTTCTAATTTTAAAGCTTTCTCTTTAAATATAATTTTCCTTTCATCTAATATTAAACCAATATCAATTCCTTTTTGGGTAAGTCGAATATCTGCATTATCAGATCTCAAAGATAACCTGTATTCTGCCCTTGATGTAAACATTCTATAGGGTTCTGCAACTCCTTTTGTAACTAAATCATCTATCATAACACCTATGTATGCTTCAGATCTATCAAGTATAAATGGTTCTTTATCTTTAATAGAGAGAGCGGCATTTATTCCAGCTATCAATCCTTGTGCCGCAGCTTCTTCATAGCCTGTTGTCCCATTTATTTGTCCTGCAAGGAAAAGGTTTTTAATTTTTTTTGTCTCTAAAGTTAGAAATAGCTCCCTTGGGTCCACAAAATCATATTCTATTGCGTATCCAGGCCTTAAAATCCTAACATTTTCTAAACCGTTGATATTATTGCATATTTCTTGCTGTATTTCAGCAGGTAGGGAAGTTGAAATTCCATTAGGGTAGATTGTTTTATCATTTAGACCTTCTGGCTCTAAAAATATTTGATGTTTTTGCTTATCAGCAAACTTTACAATTTTATCTTCTATAGAAGGACAATATCTAGGGCCAACACCTTGGATACTTCCTGAGTACATAGCACTACTTTTAATGTTTTTAGATATGATCTCATGAACTGCTCGATTAGTATATGTCATCCTACATGAAATTTGTCTATTGATATTTTTTTTTGTAAGGAAAGAAAAAAAATATGGATCTTCATCTGCATGCTGCTCTTCAAGTTTTTCAAAATTAATTGTCGTTGCATCCAATCTTGGTGGTGTTCCTGTTTTTAATCTTCCAATTTTAAAATCATATTTTTCTAATTGTTCACTTAAACCTGTTGAAGGTTTTTCATTAAATCTTCCTGCAGGTGTTTTTTCTTTACCAATGTGAATTAGACCATTTAAAAAAGTTCCAGTTGTTAGGATTACTTTAGATGATAGTACTTTTTTACCTTCTTGTGTAATAAAACCAATTATATTGTTTTTCTCAAAAATAAACTCTATTACAGGATCAGAAAAAATGCTTAAATTACAGTAGTTTATAAGTTTTTCTTGCATATATTTCTTATATAATGATCTATCACTTTGGGTTCGTGGTCCACGCACTGCAGGGCCTCTGCTTCTATTTAATAATCGAAATTGTATTCCTGATTTGTCTGCAACTTCACCCATAACACCGTCAAGTGCATCTATTTCTCTAACAAGATGACCTTTGCCTAATCCCCCTATTGCTGGATTACATGACATCTCACCAATAGTATCAAATTTGTGAGTAAATAAGGCAGTATTTACGCCTAATCTAGCAGATGCTGCAGCTGCTTCACAGCCAGCATGACCTCCTCCAATTACGACTACATCAAATGACAACTCGTTTTTCATAATTGTAATTTATTATTGATCTTAAATTTTACAAGAAAACACTTAAAAATGCCTAAAAAGTGAGCAAATTTAGGGCTTATTTACCTATACAAAAATCACTAAAAATGGATCCTAATATTTCTTCAACATCTACTTTTCCAACAATCATGCCTAAATGTCTGGTTGCCAATCTTAAATCCTCTGCAGCTTTATCAAAGTCTTCCTGGGAGTTTTTTTCCTCAAAATTTTTTAAATTCTGAAGACAAGCCTCTAAGCTTTGTCTATGTCTTTCTCTGGTAATTAAAGTTTCGCTTGCGCTTACAAATTTATTTTTTAATTTGTCTTTTATTCTTTTTATTAATTCATCTAAGTTAGTTTCATTTTTAATTGATAAAAAAATTGGATTAAATTTTTCAATTTGTTGATTGATATTGTTATAACCAAGATCTATTTTATTTATTATAATTATTGATTTTTCACTAACCAAATCGTTCAAAAATCCAGTAAAGTTAACACTTTTTGGCTCAATTACTATTATGTTTAAATCAGCATCCTCTGCACGTTTGAGGGCTAATCTGATTCCTTTTTTTTCTATCTCATCTTGAGACTCTCTAATCCCAGCAGTATCAGAAATCACAACTGGATACCCATCCAAGTTTAAATGGGCTTCGATAACATCTCTAGTTGTTCCAGCAATTTCTGAAACGATAGCTACATCACGATTGGAGAGATAATTTAGCAAAGAAGATTTTCCTGCGTTGGCAGGTCCGATAATTGCAATCTTAAAACCTTCTCTAATTCTTTCTCCAACTTTTTGATCATTTAAAATTTTCTCAATTTCATTTCTTATTTTTTTAGAATCAAACTTAATATTTTTAATTACATCTTCTGGAAGATCATCCTCTGGAAAATCTATTTTCGCTTCAACATTTGATAAAATTTTTAGAAGCTTTTCTCGAAGAAAATTAAATTTTTCTGAACTTCTTCCACTCATTATTTTAACAGCTTGTTGTCTTTGAATTTCGGTTTCTGCAGAAATAAGATCGGATATGCTCTCAGCTTTTAGAAGATTTATTTTTTCATTTTGAAAAGCAATTTTTGTAAATTCACCAGGCTCAGCTAATCGACAATTTTCAATTTTTGATAGTTGATCCAAAATTGCACTCACAACAGCAATACTACCATGAACATGTATTTCAGCCATATTCTCTCCTGTGTAGCTCTCAGGGCCAGGAAACCATATTAATAGTCCTTCATCAATAAGCTCAGAATTATTGATTTTACTGAATTTTTTTAAGGTTGCCTCTCTTGGTTTTGGAAGTTGGCTTTTAGTAATTAATTTAATAATCTCCTCTACTTTAGGTCCAGATATTCTGATAACTGCAATACCAGATATACCAGGTCCAGAGGAGAGAGCATAGATTGTCATAATTAATTATTATAGTTTTATATTTGACTAAATTATATATTTATCTTTATGATTATTTGGTTAGCCTCATATCCTAAGAGTGGAAATACTTGGGTACGTTCATTTTTAACTTCATTATTATATAATAAAAAAAATGAGGCAAACTTAAAAGATCTAGTTAATATACAACAGTATCCATTAAGGTCTCATTTTACTAATCTAGTGAGTAAGATTGATGATCTAAGTGAATTATCATCAAATTGGATTTTATCACAAAAAATTATTAATCAAGATAAGAAAATTAAATTTTTTAAAACACATCATGCTCTTTGCAAATTTAAAAATTCGTATTTTACTAACGGTGAGGTATCACTTGGCGTAGTTCATATCGTTAGAGATCCTAGAAACGTAATTTCTTCAATACTCTATCATTATTCAAAGAAAAATTATGAGGAAGCTAAAGATTTTTTATTTGACGAAAGAAAAGCAATTGGTAAGAGATTTGACCCAAACGATCCTGAAGTAAACAGAAATATTTTTACAGTGCTTTCATCATGGAAAAATCATTACACCTCTTGGAAACAATTTAAAAAAAACTATTTGTTAATCAAGTACGAAGACTTACTTTCAAATCCAAACGATGAATTTTATAATCTATCTAATTATATATCTAAACTTTTGAATATCGAATTTGAAAATAATAAAATTAATCATGCGATAAAATCAAATTCTTTTGAAAACTTAAAAAAATTAGAAAAAGAAGGTGGCTTTGAAGAAGCTGTAAGTGATAAAGAAACTGGGGAAAAAAAAGAATTTTTTAATTTAGGACCTGCGAATGATTGGTCAAAACTTTTAAGCAGTGAGCTAAGAGAAAGTATAGAAAAAGAATTCGAAGTTGAAATGCGTGAACTAGGATATATCTAAAAATGATTATTTGGCTAGCCTCATATCCTAAAAGTGGAAATACTTGGTTAAGATTTTTTATTATTTCACTCCTAATGGGTAAAAAAACTGACTTAAATTTAAATCACCTTAGAGCAATTATGAATTATCCACATTCTACTCATTTTAACGGACTTGTATCTAACTTATTTGATCTAGATGAAATTTCAAAAAATTGGATAACCTCTCAGAAAAAAATAAATTCTGATAAGAAATTAAGATTTTTTAAAACTCATAATATGCTTGGTAAGTACAATGGATATCCTTTCACAGACGCTCAAAATACATTGGGTACTATTTATATTGTTAGAGATCCAAGAAATGTAATTACGTCAGTAAAGAACCATTATTCGTTATCAAATTATGATGAAGCGCAAAAATTTGTATTTAAAGATGATCAAATTTTAAGCTTATCTGATAGACAAAAAGCTTTGTATTTAAAGAGTAAAATATTTCCTTTAACACAATTTGTTGGTTCATGGAAAACTCATTATTTATCTTGGAAGAATATGAAGAAAAATTATATTTTAGTCAGATATGAAGATCTTTATGAAAATTCTAAAAACGAATTTACTAAAGTTGCAGATTTTATAGGAGGGTTGTTAAAAGTTAAATTTACTCAAGCGCAAATAGAAAATGCAATTAATTTAAGCTCTTTTGAGAGGTTAGAAAATATGGAAAAAGAGAATGGGTTTACCGAGAGTACTATCAATAATGATGGTAATAGAAATAAATTTTTTTTCTTAGGGCCTAAGAATGATTGGAGAAAAATTTTAGATAAAAGTATTTCTAGCGATATAGAGAAAAAATTTGAAAAAGAAATGAAAGAATTAAAATATATTTAAGCTGGTTTATTCATTGAGTTAAAAAACTCAGCATTGTTTTTTGTTGTCTTTAATTTCGAATTTATAAAATCAATAGCATCCATTGAACCCATTGGTGCTATTATACGTCTTAAAACATTCATTTTTTGTAGATCATTTTTATCAAATATCAATTCTTCACGTCTTGTTCCTGATTTTGTGATATCAATAGCAGGAAATATTCTCTTCTCTGAGATTTTTCTATCTAAGATAGTTTCACTGTTTCCAGTTCCCTTAAATTCCTCAAAAATTACTTCATCCATTCTACTACCTGTATCAATAAGAGCGGTAGCAATAATTGTTAAAGATCCTCCTTCTTCAATATTTCTAGCAGCTCCAAAAAATCTCTTTGGTCTTTGTAAAGCGTTTGCATCTACTCCTCCTGTTAACACTTTTCCAGAACTTGGAACAACAGCATTATAAGCTCTTCCTAACCTAGTTATCGAATCTAGTAAAATTACAACATCTTTTTTATGTTCTGTTAATCTTTTTGCTTTCTCAATTACCATTTCAGCTACTGCTACGTGACGTTGTGCAGGTTCATCAAAGGTCGAGCTTATTACTTCTCCATTAACTGTTCTTTGCATGTCTGTAACTTCTTCAGGTCTTTCATCAATTAACAAAACCATTAAATAACATTCTGGATGATTAGCAGTAATAGAGTTTGCTATACTTTGTAAAATCATTGTTTTTCCAGCTTTTGGGGGTGAAATGATTAAAGATCTTTGACCTTTCCCAATTGGACTGACTAAATCAATTAATCTTGGAGTTAGGTCAGGTTTCTTTTCAATTTTATTTGTTTCAACTTCCATTCCTAATTGTTTATTTGGATACAATGGAGTTAAATTATCAAAAGCGATTTTATGCTTAAATTTATCTGGAGCCTCAAAATTTATTTTACTTACTTGTAGTAATGCAAAATATCTTTCACCTTCTTTTGGAGATCTAATTGGTCCTTCGACAGTATCGCCAGTTCTTAATCCAAATCTTCTAATTTGACTAGGACTTACGTATATATCATCTGCTCCTGGCAAGTAATTAGACTCCATAGCTCTAAGAAAACCAAAACCATCTTGTAATAATTGTAAAACTCCTCCACCAGTAATTTCTTCACCTTTTTCAGCAAGCTTTTTTAAAATTGCAAAATAAATTTCTTGCCTACGTAATGTGCTGGCATTTTCAATTCCTAGCTTTTCAGCTTCAGTGATTAACTTTTCAGAGCTTTTTTCTTTTAATTCTTGAATGTTCATGTATGGAAGTTTTTGTTAAAGATAATTTAAATATATATACTGATGTAAAAATTTCAACCCTAGATAGGTTTAAAAACTATAATAAAAACAATAAAAATCAGCAATACTGTTGGTATTTCATTAATTATTCTAAAAAATCTGGATGATTTTGAGTTTTCTTTCAACTTTAACGATCGCATACATTTACCTAAATACTCATGATAAATTGTTAAAATAACCACTAACAGAATTTTGAGCTGTAACCATAGGTAGGCAAAGCTTTCAATACCATTAATCCAGATTAATATAATTCCAAAAAGCCATGACAAAATCATGGCTGGTCGCATAATATAATTGTATAGCTTTCTTTCCATAGTTTCAAAAATTTCGGTAGTTTTATCTTTTTCAAAATTTTCGACATGATAAACAAATATTCTTGGCAGATATAAAAGACCAGCCATCCACGAAATTACTGCTATTAGATGAAGCGATTTAAATAAAAGATATCCACTCATTAATTATAAATTTTTTGAAACAAGATGTTCTAATAAAGAGATATGATCTTCATTATCATTTAAGCAAGGTATCATTTCAAAGTTTTCGCCTCCTGATTTGATAAAGCTTTCTCTTCCTTGGATAGATATTTCCTCTAAAGTCTCAACACAATCTGATGAAAAACCAGGACAAATAACTAAAATATTTTTTTTTCCCTCTTTGGGCAAAGCTTCAAAAGTTTTGTCTGTATAAGGTTGCAACCATTCCTGGGGACCAAATCTCGATTGAAATGTTGTCATAATTTTTATATCCGAATATTTTTCTGAAATTAGTCTGGTAGTTTTATGACAATAACAATGGTAGGGATCCCCCTTATCAAAATATTTTTTTGGTATGCCATGATATGAGGCAACTATTAAATCTGGTTTCCAATTAATTTCGTTAATTTTTTTTAAAATACTATTTCTGATAGCATTAATATATAGAGGTTCAGACTCATAATGGGGAATTATTTTTAGATTTGGTTGCCATCTCATTTTCATAAGGGTTCTATAAACCTCGTCGCATACAGTTGCAGTCGTTGCGGCAGCATATTGAGGATAAAGAGGTAGTATTATTAAATTCTCACAACCTTTTTTGTGAAGTTGATTTATTTTACTTTTAATACTTGGATTGCCGTACCTCATGGCAAAATCAACAATCATCTTTTCATCCCCAATTTTTTCGGATAATTTATGCGCTTGGCTCTCTGTAAAAAACCTAAGTGGTGACATGTTTTTGTCATTCATCCATATTTCCTTGTAGGCTTTAGCAGTTTTTGACGGCCTGAAAGTTAGTATAAATACGTTAAGAATTACTTGCCAAATAAAAGGATTTACTTCGATAACTCTTCTGTCTGATAGAAATTCCTTTAAATACTTCCTTATATCCAGCCAACTAGTTGAGTCGGGTGTCCCAAGATTTACAATTAAAACCCCTGTTTTGCCATAATTAATTTTTGGGTGATCTGATATCATTTAAAGTTTCTTACAATTTTGATCAAGTCTTCAACCATTTCAATTTTAGTTTCTGGTAGGATTCCATGTCCCAAATTAAATATGTATGGATGATCCTTAAAGATATGAAGATATTTTTCAACTTCCTTTTTAAGAATTTCTTTATTAGTCAATAATATTTTAGGGTCAATCCCCCCTTGGATGGGAATTTTTATTTCTTTTACTATTTTCTCTGGATCAACATCATAATCAATATTTACTGCATCTGGTTTAACAATTTCACAAAAATTTTTGTAATCTTTAATACCCCTTGGAAAACAAATTACAGGCACACCTAATTGTTTAACATATTCTACAATATTTAATGTAGGTATATAAATATATTCTGGAATTTTATTATCTAATAATCCTGCCCAACTATCAAAAATTTGAATTACTTTAGCTCCAGCCTCAACTTGATTTTTTATATGAACTTTTAAGAATTTTTCAATAATTCCTAATAGTCTATTTATTAAGAAATCATCTTTAAAGAATTCACCTGTTAGACCTTTTTTTGGTGATGATCTATTAATCATATATACAAGAATAGTCCATGGAGCTCCAGCAAATCCAATCATATCTCTATTATTCATTAAAGGGTCTTTAGACGTTTTAGAAATTGCTTTGTAAACTTTATAAACTTTTTCTGTAAAGTAGACTTCGTCAACATTTTTGATATTTTCTAATACTAGTTCTCCGAGTTTTGGCCCAAAGTTTTTTTCAAATTCTACTTTTTGACCAAGACCATATGGTAACATCAAAATATCAGAGAATATTACTGCGCCATCAAAGCCGAATCTCTTTATAGGTTGAAGAGTTATTTCAGACGCTAAATCACTGTTTAAACAAAGTTTTATAAAATCCGTATTTTTTTTTCTTATTTCTCGAAACTCAGGCAAATACCTTCCTGCTTGTCTCATTAACCATATAGGATTGGTTTTAGTATCTTTATTTTTTATACAATTAGTTAAGGGAGTCATATAAATAGATATATATCATTTACTTTATTAGTATTATGTATTGTGAATAACGTAAATTAGTCAATTATCACATTTTATTAACTCTTTACTAATAATTTAGATATCTATTTAGCTAGATTTTATAAGGATTAATTAAGATTTCTCATATTTTATGTATATTATGTATAACTTTGTTAACATTTTATAATTTAGTTAAGTTTATGGGAAAAAAACTAACTATTATTATTAAAAGGATAAATCTGAATTTTTCTTATTTTACTTATAGATTATAAACATTTTATACATGAGAAATTTATATCAAATATACTTAATATCAGACTCTACAGGCGAAACACTTGATAGAATTTTTTTAGCTTTGAAAGCACAATTTCCTAGTTTCGAATACGAGACAAATCACTTTTCATTTACTCGTACTGAAAGTCAAACTCTCGCTATACTAAAACAAGCAAAAAAAGAGAGAAATTCAATTATTTTATATACTATTGTTAATAGTAAATTAGCAAAATATCTTACAGAGAAAGCTTACGAAAGAAATATACCTTGTTTTGGAGTTCTTGGAGACTTGATTTTAAATTTTTCAAAGATCTTAAATCAAAAAGCTTCACATCAGCCAAGCGGACAACATATTTTAAATGAAGAATACTACGATAGAATTGAAGCTATTCAATTTACGATGAACCATGATGATGGTAATCAAACTGATGATATAGAAAAATCAGATATTATTTTATTAGGTGTAAGTAGAACCAGTAAAACACCCACTTCTATTTATCTAGCCAATAGAGGCTTCAAAACTTCAAATATTCCACTAGTAAATAAAAATTCTATACCATCTAAAGTTACAAAAAAAAATTTTAAACCATGTGTTGTTGGCTTAGTTACAGAGGCAGAAAGATTATATGATTTAAGAAAAAATAGATTGAATTCGTTGAAAGAAGATCAAAATAGTGAATATGTAAATATTGATAACATTAGAGACGAGTTAAATAATGCTAGAAAATTATTCAAAGAAAACAATTGGCCAACAATAGATGTAACAAGAAAATCAGTTGAGGAAACAGCCGCATCAGTAATAAAAATTTTTGAGATAAAGAACAAAAAAAATGCCTAACATAATTTTAGCTTCAAAAAGTAAAGTAAGAAAAGAAATACTAGATAATCATAATATTAATAGTAAAGTTGAAGCCTCAAATGTTGATGAAGACCCTATAAAAGAAAGTTTATTAAAGGAAGGAGCCTCACCGGAAATTATTTCTAAGAATCTAGCAGAATTAAAAGCAAACAAGGTAAGTCAAAAAATTAATAATGCTCTAGTATTAGGAGCAGATAGCGTCATCGATTTAACTGGAGAATTAATTTCAAAACCAGAAAGTAGAGAAGAGGCTTTGAATATTTTAAAGAAACTCAATGGAAAAAAACATTCTTTGATCAGTTCAGTTTGTATATCTAAAAATGGTTCTATGGTTTGGAACTATACTGATAAAGCTTACTTGACCATGAAGGATTTTTCTGACAATGAATTAACTACTTATCTAAATAAAATAAGCGATGAAGCTTTATATGCTTACAATGTTTATCAAATTGAAGGAGAAGGAAGAGCTTTATTCTCTAATATTGATGGTGATGAAGATACGATAATGGGCTTACCTATTAAAAAGATTAAGGAATATTTGGAACTACAAAAATGAAAAAATTTTTAGTAATAGGAAATCCAATTGAACATTCTTTATCTCCAAAATTACATAATTATTGGATAAAAAAAAATAATTTAGATGCAATTTATGGAAAATTGGAAACTTATGACAATGATTTGTCTGAACTATGTAAATCTATCAAAAATGGAGATTTGGAGGGTTTAAATGTTACTGTCCCTTTTAAAAAATCAATAATACCTCATCTTGATATTTTAAGTAGTAATGCATTAAGAACACAATCTGTAAATACTATCTCGTTAAATAAAGGTTATTTAATTGGAGATAATACAGACATTAATGGATTTGAATTAAGTATAAGAAAATTAAATTATGATGTTAGTGACAAAACAGTTCTGATATTAGGTGCTGGTGGTGTTGTACCATCAATCATTTTTTCGCTGTTAAGGATGAAAGTATCAAAAATACTTTTGAGTAATAGAACCAAAGAAAAAGCTAATAATTTAAAGAAGTTTTTCAAAGAGATTAATATTATAGACTGGGGTGATTTGCCCGATTTTGATATGATAATTAATGCAACTACTTTAGGTTTAAACAAAGATGATAAGTTTGGTTTAGACTTCTCACAGATTAGTAATAACAAGCTTTTTTATGATGTTATATACTCTCCATTTCAAACAGAATTCTCTGAGGCAGGGAACGCAAAAGGTAATGTAATTGAAAATGGTTTAAATATGTTCTTATTTCAAGGCCAGCAAGCTTTTAATATTTGGCATAATGTTGAACCAGAAATTAATAAAGAATTAATTGAATTTCTAAAAAAATGAAACTATGAGATTTAAAATTCAACATGATTAGAGTTGGGATAATTGGTGGTATAGGCTCAGGAAAATCTTTTATTTCAAAGCTTTTCGGATATCCAGTATTTAATGCAGATGATGAGGTAAAATATATTTATAAAAAAAATAAGGAGTGTTTTAATAAATTAAAAAAAAAATTACCAAAATTTATAAAAAAATTTCCTATTAAAAAAAAGGAGCTCATATCGTCCATTAACTCAAATAAGAAAAATCTTAAAATTATATCTTCCGTTGTCCATCCATTTGTAAGAAAAAATATGAAAAAATTTGTAATAAGAAATAAGAACAGTGAGATGATTATTTTTGATATCCCTTTATTAATAGAAAACAAACTCAATAAAAAAAAAGATATAATTATTTTTGTTAAATCAAAAAAATCCAAAGTCTTAAACAGATTAAAAAAGAGACCTAACTTTGATGAAAAATTGATTAGAAATCTGAAAGAAAATCAGGTTATCTTATCAAAAAAAATAAAATTAGCTGACTATGTCATTAATAATAATTTTTCAGCAAATGTGATGAAAAAAAAAGTTAAACTTATTAAAAAAGAAATTTTAAATGAAAGAAATAGTTCTAGATACTGAGACAACAGGCCTATCTGTTAGAGATGGTCATAGAATTGTTGAAATTGGTTGTATAGAGTTAGATAATTTAGTACCAACAAAAAATATATTCCATTTTTATTTAAACCCTGAAAGAAAAGTATCAGAGAAAGCATTTGAAATTCACGGTTATTCTGATGAATTTTTAGCAACCAAGCAAAAATTTGCTGATATAGCTGATGATTTTATTGATTTTATTAAGGATAAAAAAATTATTATACATAATGCTGAATTTGATATTGGTCATTTAAATAATGAATTAACTTTAGTTGGAAAGCCAAAAATAAGTAATGCAAATGTTATTGATACGCTAGAATTAGCAAGAAATAAATTTCCAGGCTCAGGAATAAGTTTAGATGCTTTATGCAAAAGATTTAGAATTGATAATTCAAGGAGAGAGAAACATACTGCTCTAATTGATTGTGATTTACTTGCAAAAGTTTATATAAATTTAATTGATCAAAAAGAACCTACTCTAAATCTAGTTAACAATAGTGAAAATAATATTTCTTCTTCCCAAGGTGGAGTAGAATATTTTAAAAAAGTTATTAATCCAACTGAACAAGAATTATCGAACCATGAAGAGTTTCTAAAAAAAAATTTAAAAAAAAATTTCTTTTAATTTAATCTTTCTTTATATAGTTTTTCAAAATCAATCTTATTGCCAAACTTCAAGTCTGGCAAACCCGAGGATCTTAAAATAGTGAGAAACTTTTCTTCTAACTCAGGATACATCATTATTTGAAGATCACTCAATATTATTTTTTCTAAATCTGCTTTATTAATTTGTAAATCAAATATCTCAATGACATTTGCATACGCGATTTGAAAAAAGCCCTTTTCTTTTTTTTTATTTGGGTTTTCATATGTTAAAGTAGTTAAAACTTCTATCATTTTTCTTTTTAAAGGTTTTGAATTAATATCAACTTTCATTTTATATTCTGGAATAGTATTTCTAATTGTTACCAAAGCTTCCGGGCTTGGAATTTCAACTGATAAATCTTTTATATAACTTACTATTATTTTAAATTTATTTCCCATCTTTATCCTCTAAATCTTCATACTCTCCCTCAATATAATTTTTTTCTCTATCATTACTTTTTTTTTTAGATTTATATTTTTTTGAATACTTACTAAGAATTATTTTTCTCGTAACAGGAAAAACCAATAAAATACCTATAATGTCAGTAGCAAATCCTGGCAATATTAATAAGAGAGCTGCAAAAGCAATTGCTGCCCCTGAAACTATTTCATAAAGTGGAAGCTCATTTTTGACTAATTGAGAAATTCCTGAACGCAATGTGTTAAATCCTTCGTATCTTGCATACCAAATACCTAAAATCGCTGTTGTAAGAATTAATAAAATAGTGTTTAAAGCTCCTATTTCTGATCCAATCTTTATAAATAGGTAGATTTCAATAAGAGGTATCCCTAAAATTAGAATTATTGCTGTGTTCATTTGTCTATAATGTAAATTGCAGGTTGAAATTAATCAACATAGTAAATATTATTAGTATATGAGTTATACCTTCGAGTACATCGATATAATATTATTGGCTATGATAGCTGGTTTTATTTTTCTAAGATTAAGAGGTATTTTAGGTAAAAAAACTGGTTTTGATGAAAATATAAACTCAAGCTTTCCACACGAGGTTCCTGAAACTAAAAGTTCGCCTGTTTTAAATGCTGAAACATTTGATGATGCAGCAAAAAAAGATTTCTTAAACGGTGCAAAGATAGCTTATGAGAGTATTATAACCAGTTTTTCTAAAGGAGATCTAAAAACAATAAAGAATTTATTAGATAAAAATGTATATGATCAATTTGATGAAGCTATAAAAGATAAAAAAGAAAGAAACGTAACTTCTGAAACCACATTTATTGGTATCAACTCTGCAGAAATAAAAGAGCATACTCAAAATAAAAATATGCTTGAAGTAACTGTTGAATTTGTAAGTGAAATAATATCCTGCATTAAAGATAAAGATAATAAAGTTGTATCAGGTGACGCTCAAAAAGTTAAAAAAGTACTAGATACTTGGAAGTTTACAAAAGATAGTACTTCAAAAAATCCTAATTGGTTAATAGTAGATACCCAGGCCTAGTTGAACAAAAAAATATCAGATAAAGATAAACAAGACTGGCAAAAGTTTTTAGATAGTACTGATAAATTAGAAAATAAAGATCAAAAAATTTCTTCAACACCTAAGAGATATATTGAAAGATCTATTGATTTGCATGGATATACCTTAGAGGAAGCAAACCACAAAATGACTTCGTATATAGAAGAATGTTTCATGAATGGAGTTAACAAAATTAATGTCATTACAGGAAAGGGCCTAAGATCAAAAAATTTAAATGACCCATATCAGTCTAGTAATTTGAGTATACTAAAACACTCGGTGCCTAATTTTATTAAAGGCAGTGATCATCTTATGAATAAAATTATAAGTATCGACTTTGAAGCTGTTGAAAATCCATCCATTGGAAATTTTGATATTTTTTTAAGAAAAAGAAAATAAGAATTATAAAATAAATTTTGATAAATCTGCGTCTTTAACAAGTTCACCAATATTTTTCTTAATGTACTCAGAGTCTATACTGATTTTTTCACCAGCTCTATCTGTTGCTGTAAAACTAATTTCATCTAAAACTCTTTCAATAATAGTATGAAGTCTTCTAGCACCAATATTTTCAACTGTTGTGTTTACTTCACTTGCAATTGTTGCGATGGTATCAATTCCATCTTCAGTAAATTCTAAATCAACATTTTCTGTTTTTAGTAGAGCTTTGTATTGTTTAATTAAACTATTGTCTGGCTCTTTTAAAATTCGTTTAAAATCCTCACTATTCAAAGCATCTAGCTCGACCCTAATTGGTAGTCTTCCTTGAAGCTCAGGCAAAAGATCTGATGGTTTCGCTAATTGAAACGCTCCAGAAGCTATAAATAATATATGATCTGTTTTAATTGGACCGTATTTTGTACTTACTGTTGTACCTTCTATTAATGGAAGTAAGTCTCTTTGAACACCTTCTCTTGATACATCTCCACCAACTCTATCAGTTCTTGCTGAAATTTTATCTATTTCATCTAAAAATACTATTCCATTATTTTCAGTTGTATTTTTTGCAGATTTAATTATTTTGTCTTGTTCAATTAATTTATCTGCCTCCTCATTTAATAATATTTCATGAGATTCTTTAACTGACATTTTCTTCTTTTTAGCTTTTTGGCCCATTGATTTTCCAAGCATGTCTGAAATATTAATCATGCCAACATTTGCACCAGGCATACCAGGAATTTCAAATGATGGCATTCCTCCACCACTTTCTGTAACAGCTACCTCGATCTCATTATCATCTAAATCGCCATCTCTTAATCTTTTTCTAAAACTTTCTCGTGTTGCAACACTTGCTTTATTCCCAACTATTGCGTCAAGAACTCTGTCCTCTGCTAATTTTTGTGCTTTAGCATGAACTTCTTTCCTTTTTTTTACTTTCTCCATTGCAATAGCAATTTCTAAAAGATCTCTAATTATTTGTTCAACGTCTCTTCCAACGTAACCTACTTCAGTAAATCTTGTAGCTTCAACTTTTACGAATGGTGCTTCAGCTAATTTTGACAATCTTCTAGATATTTCTGTTTTACCAACACCTGTTGGTCCCATCATTAAAATATTTTTTGGAAGTACTTCATCTTTCATATCTCCTTCCAAAGCCTGTCTTCTCCATCTATTTCTTAAAGCAATTGCAACAGCTCTTTTTGCATTATTTTGTCCAACAACAAATCTATCTAACTCTGAAACTATTTCTCTTGGAGATAATGAATTTTGGATATTACTATTTTCTTTTTTTACTTTAGCATTTGGTAGGGTTGTAACGTTTGATTTTTCCATATTAAATTTTTTCTATATTCAAATTATCATTAGTGAATACACATATTTCAGAAGCAACTTTAATTGCTTTCTTTGCAACCTCTTCTGCGGATAAATCGGTATCCATCAATACTTTAGCTGAAGCTAGTGCATAATTTCCACCAGATCCTATTCCAATGACGTCCCCCTCTGGTTCTAAAACATCGCCAGTTCCTGAAATAATGAAACTATTTTCCTTATCACCAACTGCCATAAGAGCTTCTAATCTTCTTAAATATTTATCGGTTCGCCAATCTTTAGCCAATTCAACAGCTGCTCTTGCTAAATTTCCAGCATGTTTCTCTAGCTTAGACTCTAACCTCTCAAATAAAGTTAATGCATCTGCAGTAGAACCAGCAAATCCTGCGATCACATTTCTTTTCTCAATCTTACGAACTTTGTTTGCAGTTTTCTTAATTACTGTATTTCCCATACTAACCTGGCCATCTCCTGCAACTACTACTTCATTGTTTTTTCTTACTAATACTATCGTTGTCATGAGATATAGATGGATATTAAATCTTATAGTTCAAGACCGAGGCTAGAATTATTGCCATAATTGAATAATAGATATATACCTTTTTCAGATTATGAAACGTAAAGCCAAAATAAGTAGAAAAACAAAAGAGACCAACATCAGTGTTGATTTAAATATTGATGGTAAGGGTAAGTACAAAGTTGACACAGGTATAGGATTTTTAGATCACATGCTTGAGCAATTATCGAAACACTCTTCAATGGATATGAATATTAAAGCCAAGGGTGATACACACATTGATCTTCACCACACAACTGAAGATACGGGAATTGCAATTGGTGAATGTTTGAAAAAAGCATCTAAAAAATTTGTTGGTATTAAAAGATATGCTCATGCGATGATACCGATGGATGAAACATTAACAAGAGTTGCAATCGATGTTTCAAATAGACCTTATTTAATTTGGAAGGTAAAATTAAAAGTAGAAAAATTAGGTGAAATGGATACAGAACTATTTAAAGAATGGTTCCAAGCTTTTTCACAAGCTGCAGGTATTACTTTGCATATTGAAAATATTTATGGTGACAACAGTCACCACATAATCGAATCCTGCTTTAAAGGTTTAGCAAGATCTTTACGTGCTGCTTTAGAAATGGATCCAAGAAATAAAACTACAATACCTTCTACAAAAGGTTCTTTATAAATTTAATGAATGTCACAATTGTTGACTATAATTCTGGCAATATAAGTTCTGTTATTAATTCTTTTAAAGAAGTTGCAAAAGATAAAGTAAACATTGAAGTAACATCAGACCTTAAAACAATAAAAACTAGCGATAAAGTTGTATTACCTGGGCAAGGATCTTTTAAAAGCTGTATTGATGGTCTTAATAATATTAATGGTTTGATTGACACATTAAATGAATTTGTAATTCAAAATAAAAAACCACTTCTTGGAATTTGTGTTGGACTTCAAATGTTTGCAGACATTGGTTATGAAGAAACAGAGACTAAAGGCTTAGGATGGATTTCTGGAAAAGTCTCAAAAATTGATAACCAAGGTGGTAAATTTAAGCTTCCTCACATTGGTTGGAATGAAATTAATATAATTAAAGATAGTAAGATTTTTAAAGGCATAGAAAATAATTCTCACATGTACTTCGTTCACAGTTATGAATTTGTACCTGAGGATAAATCTGTAATTTCAGCAACAACTGATTACTCATCTAATGTAGTTTGTGCTGCTGAAAAAGAAAACATATTTGGAACTCAATTTCACCCTGAAAAAAGTGATAAAATTGGACTTCAAATAATTGACAACTTTATTAACCTATAGAAAATGAAAAAAATATTTTTTATTATAATTGTAGTTGTATTTTTTAATCAGATTGCATTTGCTAAAACTCAAAATTGGGATTTTGAATTACAGTCAGTTGATAAAGATTTAATTAATTGTATTAAGGTAATAGATGTAAAATCAAAAAGAAACGCTTTAAGCACTCTTGGAAATATGGGTTGGAGTGATACAGGTTTTATTGTTAGATTACAAAATAATTGTGGTGAAGAAATTAAAGGTGCATATGAATTTAAAATGTTAGACAAAGATGGATTTGTTGTTGATGATTACTTCCAAGAATTTAGGATAGGTAGAAAAGGAATATCAAAACAAACTTTTAAATTAAGAATGCACGCTCTGTCTTGGGGGAAAGTAAAAAAGGTAACTAAAGCAGAGTTAGATTTTAAGTTTGATATAAAAATAAATGATGACTTAAAAAAACAAATTGAAGAATTAAAAAAAATAATTTATGAACAAAATTAAAATACCATCTTTAATTGTAGTAATATTATTATTTATTTACTCATGCACCTCGAATCCTTACAATGTTAGCAAAGACGATAGTCAAGTTGTCTTAAATACAGATACTGGGATAATAATTGACATTGTGCCTGTTAAAATTAAAGGCAAAACATCAGATATAGGAGCTGCTGTCGGAGGAGCAATTGGAGGCATTATCGCAGAAGACATAGGCAGCGGAAGAGGAACGGATATTGCAATAATTGCGGGTACAACAATTGGAGGTGTAATTGGCTATTATTCAACTGTTAAACTTGGTGAACACAATGGTTTTCAGTATGTAATTTCAATTGACGGTGAGGATAAACCTATAGGAGTTGTTCAAGGTACTGATAAAGACAATAAATCAAAATTTAAATTAGATGACAAAGTTACAATTGTTTATGGTGAGCAAGTGAGAGTTCTTCCAATTAGTAAATGATAATTCTTCCAGCTATAGACATTAAAGATAAGAAGTGCGTGAGGTTAGTAAAAGGAGACTTTAATAATAAAACTGAATATGAAATGTCGCCAGTTGAGCAAGCTGGTAAATATAAAGATCACGGATTTAAAAACTTACACGTAGTTGATTTGGATGGAGCATTAACAGGAGAGACTGTAAATATTGATATTATTGAGAAAATTGTAAGTAAATTTGACCTTAAAATCGAAATAGGAGGAGGTGTGAGAAACTTTGAAAGTATTCAAAAATATACTGATGCTGGAGTTGAAAAAGTAATTTTAGGAAGTGCTGCAATAAAAGATAAAAACTTTTTAAAAGAAGCTTGTCAAAAATTTCCTGGAAAAATTGCCTTGGGTTTGGATGCCAAAGATGGATATTTGTCTGTATCTGGATGGAAAGAAAATTCTAATTTAAAAACTTTAGATTATTTAAAAGAAGTAAACGATTATGGGGCTAGTAGATTAATTTATACCGATATTAATAGAGATGGTATGAAGCTAAGCCCTAACTTTGATGAGACTGTAAATGTAGCTAATAATTCAAATTGCCCAGTGATTATTTCTGGGGGAGTTTCTTCAATTAATGATATTAGAAAAGCAAAAGAAATAGGTAATAAAAATATTGAAGGAATTATAGTTGGTAAAGCTATATATGATGGTGATATTAAATTAGATGAACTTGCAAAAGAGATAGATGCTTAAAAATAGAATTATACCCTGTTTAGATGTTAAAAACGGAAGAGTCGTAAAAGGAATAAATTTTGTAGATTTACAAGACGCAGGTGACCCAGTGGAGCAAGCTAAAATTTATAGTGATGGCGGTGCTGATGAAATTTGTTTTTTAGATATCACAGCATCAAATGAAAATAGAGATACTATTTACGAAGTAGTGAAAGATACTTCAAAAAAATGTTTTGTACCTTTAACAGTTGGAGGTGGAGTAAGAAGTGTAGAAGATATTAGTAAACTTTTAAACTGCGGAGCTGATAAAGTTTCAATTAATACCGCTGCAGTTCAAAACGCAGATGTAGTAGTTCAAAGCTCAAAAAAATTTGGTTCTCAATGTATTGTCGTTGCAATTGATGCTAAGAAAAATGGAGACAAATGGGAAGTTTTTACTCATGGTGGACGAAATAATACTGGAATTGATGCTTTAGAGTTCGCAAAAAAGATGGAAGAGAGCGGAGCAGGTGAGTTACTTGTTACATCAATGGATAGAGATGGTACTCAGGTAGGCTATGACATAGATTTGATGTCTAAAATTTCATCTATGGTAAACATACCCACAATAGCATCAGGTGGGGTTGGGGATCTTGATCATTTAGTTGATGGCATCAAATTAGGTAACGCTAGCGCGGTTTTAGCAGCATCCATATTTCACTACGGAAAATATTCTGTGAAAGAAGCTAAAGAATATTTGGACTCAAAAGGAATACCTGTTAGGATTTGAGATGCTAAATACCCTTGAGAGCCTATTTAAACTTGCAAGAGAAAGAAAATCATCACCAGTTGATGGTTCGTATACTAACAAACTCCTAAGTGATAAATCTTTAAGCAAAGCTAAAGTGCTTGAGGAAATAAATGAATTGATAGAGGCAGTGGAAGAAGATACAAATAAAATTCATGAAGCTGCAGATGTGTTTTATCATCTAGCCATGTACCTTGAGGCCAATAATATTAAAATTGAAGATGTAATGAGTGAATTAGATAAAAGAAAAAAATGAGCCATAAATTTTATAAACCTGCAAGATCAAGACTACAAAGAAGTGAATTAGCTGTTCCTGGCTCATCTCCAAAAATGTTTGAGAAAGCTTTAAGCTCACCAGCTGATTACGTTTTTCTAGATTTAGAGGATGCTGTTTCTCCAAATGATAAAATTACTGCGAGAGCAAATGTTATAAAAGCGTTAAATGAAATGAATTGGAGAGGCAGTGGCAAAACTATTTCTGTGAGAATAAATAGTTTAGATACACATTACATGTATTCTGATTTAATTGAAATAGTTGAACAAGCTGGAGAAAATGTAGACACAATTTTAGTTCCAAAAGCTGGTACTGCAAGCGATGTTTATATGGTTGATTGTTTATTAACTCAGATTGAAACAAACAAAAAATTAAAAAATAAAATTGGAATTGAGTGCTTAATTGAAACAGCATTAGGAATGTCTAATATAAAAGAAATTGCAACTTCAAGTGAAAGATTAGAGGCGTTACATTTTGGTGTTGCAGACTATGCTGCCAGTTTAAGAGCTCGAACTACAGTTATAGGTGGGCTTAATGAAAATTATCCAGGTGACCAGTGGCATCACGGTTTGTCAGAGTTAGTTATGACTTGTAGAGCATATGGGATAAGAGCAATTGATGGACCTTTTGGAGACTTTAATGATCCAGATGCTTATACAGCAGCTGCTAAAAGAGGAGCTGCAATTGGTATTGAGGGTAAATGGGCCATCCATCCATCTCAAATTGAGCTTGCAAATAAAGTATATTCACCACCTGAAGCAGAAGTAACAAAGGCTAAAAGGATCTTAGAAGAGCTAGAAAAGGCTGCCAAAGAAGGTAAAGGGGCTGCTCAGCTCGATGGTAGGATGATTGATGCTGCATCGGCTAGAATGGCTGAAAACATTGTAAATATTGACAAGTTAATCCATAATAAATAAATAAAATTATGGACATTCACGAATATCAAGCAAAGAAAATACTTTCAAACTTTGGAGTAACAATTCCCAGAGGTGGAATTGTTTACAGCCCTGAGAATGCTGAGAATAAAGCAAGAGAAATTGGTGGATCAAGATGGGTAGTAAAAGCACAAATTCATTCTGGTGCAAGAGGAAAAGCAGGAGGGATAATTGTTTGTAATAACCCGTTAGAAGTTGCTCAAGCAACAGATAAATTATTAGGAAAAAAATTAGTTACAAATCAAACAGGACCTGAAGGAAAAATTGTAAACAGAATTTATATTGAAGAAGCTACAGATATTGAAAAGGAATTATATTTAGGATTAGTTTTTGATAGAAGCTCAGAAAGTATTATGGTTGTTGCATCGACAGAAGGTGGAATGAGTGTAGAAGAAATTTCAAAGGAAAAACCAGAAACAATTATTAGATCTAAAATTGAAGTTGCAGTTGGAATGCAAAATTTTCAAGCTAGAGAATTAGCATTTGGTCTTGGAATAGAGCCAGACTTAATTAGAAGAGCTTCTGATACTATTATTGGATGTTATAAAGCTTTTAGTGAATTAGATGCGACAATGGTTGAAGTTAATCCATTGGTAATTTCAAAACAAAAACAAATTTTAGCTTTAGATTGTAAAATGAGTTTTGATAACAATGCTATGTTTAGAAGAAGCCAAGTTTCAGAACTTAGGGATAAATCACAAGAAGATTCAAAAGAAATTTTTGCATCTGATAGAGGTTTAAATTATGTTAGTTTAGATGGAAACATAGGCAACATTATTAATGGTGCCGGTCTTGCAATGGCATCAATGGATATGATTAAATTAGCTGGAGGAGCTCCTGCAAACTTTTTAGATGTAGGAGGTGGAGCAACACCAGAAAAAATAGTTAAAGCCTTCAAATTAGTTACAATGGATGAAAAAGTTAAAGTAATTCTAGTAAATATTTTTGCTGGTATCAATAGATGTGATTGGGTTGCAGAAGGAATTGTAGATGCCCTTAAAAAAATTGAGATTAAAGTTCCATTAGTCATTCGTTTAGCGGGTACTAATGTAGAAAAAGGAAATAAAATCTTAAAAGAGAGCAAGATAAATTATATTGAAGCAAATACTTTAGAGGATGCAGCTAATAAAGCAGTTGCAGCATTAAATAAATAACTCATGACTGTACTTGTAGATAAAAAAAGTAAAATAATTATTCAAGGTTTTACAGGGAAAATGGGCTCTTTTCATGCAGATGAAATGATAAAATACGGCTCAAATGTAGTTGGTGGAGTCACACCAGGAAAAGGAGGTTCTAAGCATTTAGATTTACCGGTATTTAACACAGTTAAAGATGCTGTTAATGAAACTGGAGCCGATGCCTCAATTTTATTTGTACCCCCAGCTTTTGCAGCCGATTCTGCGATGGAAGCAGCAGACGCCGGAATAAAAATATGTGTAGCAATAGTTGATGGAATACCTTCTCACGACATGATCAGAATAAAAAGGTACATGAGAAGATACACTAAAAGTTCTAAAATGACATTAGTTGGACCAAACTGTGCTGGAATTATTAGTCCTGGAAAATCAATGCTAGGAATAATGCCAGGTCATATCTATAAAGAAGGAAGAGTTGGAATTATTAGTAGATCAGGAACATTAGGATATGAAGCTGCCCAACAATTAAAAAACTTGAATATTGGTGTTTCAACAAGTGTAGGAATCGGAGGCGACCCAATTAATGGCAGCTCATTTAGAGATATAATTGAAAAGTTTGAAACAGACGAAGAGACCGATGCAGTATTAATGATTGGTGAAATTGGTGGTCCACAGGAAGTAGCTGCAGGAGAATTTGCAAAAGAAAATATGAAGAAACCAGTTATAGCCTACATAGCTGGATTAACTGCACCAAAAGGAAGAGTGATGGGTCATGCAGGAGCAATAGTTTCAGCTTACGGTGAAAGTGCAATTGAAAAAGTTGAAATTTTAAAAGAGTGTGGAATTACAATTTCTAAAAATCCATCGGTTATGGGTGATACGGTAAAATCAGTTTTAGAAAAAATGTAATTATGAGTTACGATGATAATAATATATTTGCAAAAATACTAAGAAATGAGATACCTTGTAGTAAAATTTATGAGGACGAATTTGTTTTATCCTTCCATGATATAAATCCTCAAAAAAAAATCCATGCTTTAGTAATTCCAAAAGGAAAATATACCGACTTGGATGATTTTAGTCAAAATGCTTCTCCCGAAGAAATGGTTGGACTAATTAAGGGTATAAACATCGTTGCAAAGAAATTAAATATATCTGTCGATACTGGCAAAGGATATAGAGCGCTTGTAAATATAAGTGAAAATGGAGGACAAGAAGTTCCACATTTACATTTTCATTTGTTCGGTGGAGAGAAAATAGGTAAAATGGTTTCGTGAAAATTAATGTAGACAGAAGTTTTCTAGAAATAAATTCAATAAGAGATTTAAACCCTTCAAAAAGTCCAGGACCAAACTTCAAAATCATTAAAGTAGACCCACCAGATTTCCATCTAAACAAATTTTTCTATAAGCAAATTGGAAGAAAGCATAGATGGATAGATAGGTTAACCTGGGGAGATAAAAAATGGATCGAGTATGTTGAAAATCCTAGAATAAAAACCTTTATTTTGAAGGATAATAACAACCTAGCTGGATATTATGAAACTATCCGCGATCTCGAACATAATCATTCTGAAATCGCATATTTCGGTATTTTAGAGGAATATTTTGGAAGGAAATGTGGAGGGTATCTCCTTACTCAGGCTATTAATAAATTATTTGAGGAAGGAATGATAAGAGTTTGGCTCCATACTTGCTCACTGGATCATAAAAATGCAATTAAAAATTACTTAGCGAGAGGAATGCAAGTATTTAAAACAGAAAAAATAAATCTTGAGGTTAATTAATATATTTTTGTAAATAAAATATTTTTTCTTCAACAGTTATATTAATATTTACATCACTCAAAAAGGTCTGTATTAAATTTTGATATATGTCTTTTGTCTCCCAACCAATTAAATCTAAACTACCTTTATCAAAAAAAACTTTAATTAAGTTATTTTCATGTTCAAATTTGAATACATGATGTAAAGGATAATTTTTATCACTTTCTACCTCATTCATTTTTGAAATCAAAAATTTTTTATCAAGAATAAAATTTAAAAGTGTTTTATCTAAGGGATATCTATAATAATTTTTGATTTTATCTGAATTAATGATTAGAGATTTACCATTTGAAACTAAAATTTTATTATAAATATCATAATATTTACAACGAATTTTTTTTGGATATAAAATAATGCATTCACCTTTTTCAATATTATTGTTGTCTATCTTTTGTATAAATTTAAATTCTAAAGAGTTTATTTTTTCTAAATGACTTACAATCTCTTTATTTATAGAACTTTGAGCGTTTAAAGAAAAAAATATGCTAAAAAAAAAAACTAAATATTTTTTCATTTGAGAACCTCTCTTTTGCCAACATGATTTGCTTGACTTACTTCTCCATTTGCTTCCATCTGATCAACTATTCTAGCTGCTCTATTGTAACCAATTTGTAGTTTCCTTTGTAAAAAAGATGTTGATGCTTTTTTTTCAGATTTAACAATTTCAAGAGCCGTTTTATACAGCTCATCTAGATTTTCATTATCTTTTGTATCGCTATTTATCTCTTTTTCATCTGCAAAATTTAGAATTTCATCTACATAGTCTGGCTCAGCTTGATTTCTTAAAAATCTGTTTATTTTTTCAATTTCTCCCTCTGATACAAATGGAGCATGGATTCTTGTAACTCTATTTGCTGAGGTCATATAAAGCATATCTCCTTTACCGAGCAATTGTTCTGCTCCTTGCTCACCAAGAATTGTTCTACTATCTATTTTAGAGGTAACTTGGAATGATATCCTTGTTGGAAAGTTTGCTTTTATTGTCCCTGTAATTACGTCAACACTCGGTCTCTGTGTTGCCATTATAATGTGAATTCCTGCTGCTCTAGCCATTTGTGAAAGCTTTTGAATGTAATTTTCTATATCTTTTCCTGCAACAAGCATTAAATCTGACATTTCATCAACAATTACTACTATATATGGCATAGAAATCTTATGTTTTTCGTTGTACCCATCAATATTTCTTACCCCTACTTTGGTCATAAGTTTGTATCTACTCTCCATCTCTTTAACCACCCAGCCTAGAACCGAGGCAGCTTTTTTTGCTTCTGTAATCACTGGACATAATAAATGTGGGATCCCCTCATAAGTTGATAATTCTAACATTTTTGGATCGATCAATATGAATTTACATTTTTCTGGTGAGTGTCTGTATAAAAGGGATAGAATAATTGTATTAATACAAACTGATTTACCTGATCCTGTCGTACCAGCAATAAGTAAATGAGGCATGCTACTCAAATCACTGGTTATTGGTACACCTGAAATACTTTTACCAAGAGCAATAGGAAGTTTTACATCTTTCTTTTTATAACTAGCATCAGAAATAATTTCACTCAAGAAAACATTCTCTCGTTTAGGCTTCGGCAGTTCAATTCCAATAGTATTACTTCCTGGTATAGTTGCAATTCTAGCAGATTCTGAACTGGTATTTCTAGCAATATCCTCAGAAAGATTAATTATTTTTGACACTTTTACCCCTGGAGCAGGTTCAAATTCATACAACGTAACAACGGGGCCTTGGCTTACTTTTTTTACCTCTCCCTCAACTCCAAAGTCCAATAAAATTTTTTCTAATGTTTTTTCATCAATTTTATTCTCTGATAAGTTTTTATCTTTTTTAGAAGAAGTTTTTAAAAAATCTATTGTAGGTAGCTGATATTTTATTACTTTTTTGTTTGATGGTGTTACATTTTTATCAAATGGGAAATTTTCCTGGACTCTAGTTTCATTGTTAACATAGTTATTCTCAATAATTTCATTTTCATTGAAGTCATTATAAATACTCTTACTCTGAGTTTTTGTAGTTTTAGTAAAAAGTTTAATAACAAATTTAAAATATTTTAACTTTAAATTTACACTTAGAAAAAAAAATAATAAAATTAAAATAATTAAAATGATATAACTTACTTGATTATTTAAATTAATTAAATTTATTAAGAAAGTTCCCCCAAATAAATTGCCTATAAATCCATTGTTCCCATTAATTATAAGCCAGTATGTTTCTGTGTGAAAGACTGTAAAAAATAATGTTCCAGTTATTGAGTATAGAATTATAAAAAATAAACCTTCAACAATATGTAAAATCTTTTTTTCAATTATTACTGATATAGATATAAAAAAAAAGGAGATTGGCACTAATAATGAAATTAAACCAATTGATTGATATAAAATGTCAGATGTATAACTACCTTTTACACCTAATAAATTTTTAATTTCTGTATTTTCAGGAAAAATGAAGTTAGGATCTTCAGGCGAGTAACTAATTAATGATATTAGCAATAAAATTGATAAACAAAGTAAGGAAATACCCACTAATTCAGTAAACCTTTTAAATAGAAAATTAGCAGTTTTATCTAATAAATTTTTAATATTCATTTTGTCATTAATGATTTGTCACTTTGTATCATTTAATTTTTGTTGATAAAATTAAATAATATTATGAATATTTGCCTTTTAGGAAATAATTTAACAAATCTAGTTTTAGCAAACGTATTACTGAAGAAAAAGATCAGTGTTGACATTATCTCTAAAGTTAAACCATCTCTTTTAACAAATACTGTTAGAACGATTGCTATTTCAAGCGATAATTACAAATTCTTGAGAGAAAATATAAAAGAAATTTCTAAACTGGGTTGGCCGACAAAAAAATTAAAATTTTTTCAGACAAAAAAAAATCATCAGAGTTATTTGAGTTCAAAAATAAAAATCAATATAATTTTTACTTATTAAAATATAGCTCTTTATATAATTTAATGAATAAAAACAAACTATTAAAATTTATTAAACTTAATAGTTATAGTTTAGATATTATTAAAAAACGAAATTACAATTTAATTATCAACTCAGAAATAAATAACCCAATAACAAAAAAATACTTCCAAAAAAAAATAGAAAAAAATTATAAATCTTTAGCCCATACAGCCATAATTGATCATAAAAAAATTGAAAACAGAATTGCCACTCAAATTTTTACTAAAAACGGCCCCTTGGCATTTCTTCCTTTGTCTAATAACCAAACTTCAATCGTATTTTCAAATAATTCAACAAAATTAATTGATAAATCTAGTCTTACCAAAATAATCAATAAATATAATTATTTATATGAAATATCTAAAATCAGTGAAGTTGAGTCTGTTGGTATTAAGTTAATATTACTTCGAAACTATACTTTTAAAAATATTTTATCTTTTGGAGATTTGATACATAAAGTCCATCCTCTAGCTGGACAAGGTTTTAATATGACCATAAGAGACATAAAATCTTTATCTAATATATTAGATGAAAATATTAGATTAGGTATTAATGATGGTGAGGTAATTGCTCAAAAATTCCAACAAAATAATAAGCATTTAAATTTCATTTATGGAATGGGCATAGATACTATAAATTCTTTTTTTAAACTCGATAATAAGTTAAAAAATAATCTATCCGGTCCTATATTTAAAATTTTAAAAGGAAATAAATTTTTGAATAAATACGCAACATTTTTGTCTAATTAATAAAAATTTTTTTATTGCAAGGTTTTGTTATTAAAATTATCTACAATATAGGTATTCAAAATTTCCTCTAATTTTTCTTTTCTTATATTTAAATCTCTACTTTCTAATAAAACTTGTTTTTCCTCTAATGAAAATGGTGACGCCATTGAAAGAGTATTTATAGTTTGGTCTAAACTTTGCTTTTCAATTTCTTTCCAATTAATTTCATAACCTTGTCTTTTAAAAAGTCCTTTAAGATTTTGAAATATTAACTTCAAATCTGAAAATTTAATTTCATCTGATTTTTCAATTAAATCACTTGAAAAATCCTCGTATTTTACCTCACATTCTCTGAATAAATTGTCATTATTTACTTCTTCCTTTATTTTAAATCTACATATTCCATTCAAAATAATTAAATATCTACCATCATCTGTTTCATTAAAACTTGTTATTTTTCCAGCACATCCTACGTTGTGTAAATCTGGTTTTTTTAATTCTCCTGTTTTCTTTGGTTGAATCATACCTATCATACGGTCACTTTTCATACTTTTATCTATCATTTGAATATATCTAGGCTCAAAAATATTTAATGGCACAGTTGTGCGTGGAAATATTATAAAGTTTGATAGAGGAAAAACTGGCAAAATTTTTGGAAGATCTTCTTTTTTCATATAATTTAAATTATAACATCTAATCAATGAATTCAAATAATTTAGAAAAACAAAAAGAAGAAGTTTTAACTTTTTTTAAAGAAGAAAAATTTGAAGATGTTATTTACGCAGGTGAAAAGTTACTAAAACAGGCACAAAATGATGCACAATTAATATTTTTATTAGGGTTAGCATCAATAAATATTCAAGATTTTGGTAATGCAGAAAACTATTTTAAAAGATTAATTTCATTTAAAAAAACTGCTGAAAATTTATATACATTGGCAAATATTCAAAAAAAACTTAAAAAATTTGATCACGCAATTATTTCATATGAAGAAGCTATAAAATTAAACCCTAACTTTTCTGAAGCATATAATAATTTAGGAAGCACATTAAAATCTTTAAATAAATACGAAGAAGCAATTTTAAATTATAAGAAATCCATAAATCTTAATAAAAAAAATTTTGAAGCATATTATAATCTTGCAAGCCTATATTTTATTTTAGAAAATTATATTGAGGCAATAGATTATTATAAATATATAATTAATTTGAAGACAAGAAATGAAGAAATTTGTGAAAAATATGTAATATGCTTATTTAAAATAGGTAAGAAAAATGAGATAAAAGATTTTGTCTTAAATATTATCTCAAAATATCCAAATAATAGAACTTTAAATAATCTATTAGGACAATCATTGTTATCTTTAAATTCTCACAAAGAAGGTTTATCTTACATACAGAAAGGGGCAGGCTTTTTGCAGCTCGATGAAAATGGAGTAAAATTATTAAAATGAAAAGGGTAAATCTGAGTACTCAAAAATCTCCGAATTTTATTGGATGCTGGTATCTTGAAGATAAAAGCATTAGTAAAGGTATAATTGATTTTTTTGAGAATAATCAATCTCTTCAAAAAAAAGGATCTACAGCGAAAGGAATCGAAGAAAATAGAAAAAAATCGACAGATATAACAATAAGTCCAAATAAATTATCAGATATAAAATATAAAGTTTTTCAAGATTATTTTTCTGAACTTCAAAAATGCTTTTTGGATTACAGAGAACAATGGCCTTTTGTAAAAGACTTCTTAACAAAAGTTAATGTTGGACCTTTTAATGTACAAAAATATTTTCCTGGGGACCACTTTGCAGCCTTGCATTCTGAAAGAACAGGTCTGTCAACATTACACAGAATTTTTGCTTTTATGACGTATTTAAACGATGTTAATGATGGAGGCACTACTGACTTTGATCATTATGGTTTAAAAATTAAGCCTGAAAATAATAAAACGTTAATTTGGCCAGCTGAGTGGACGCATGCACATACTGGGTCAGTACTAAAAAGTGGAACAAAGTACATAATTACAGGTTGGTTTGATTTTGCTTCATAAATTGAATATTCAAAGTCTAAATTTCATTTAATTAAATGAACTCTAAAATTATTTTAAATAATAAAAAAATTATACTAGATAATTTTAACAAAGGAAAATTTGAAAAAGTTATTAAACTTGGAAAGAAATTTTTAAAAATAAATAAAGATTTTCAGGTGTTATATGCATTAGGTTTAACATATTTAACTTTAAAAAACTATTTAGAAGCTGAAAAGTTTTTTAGAAATATTATTTTATTTAAGCCTAATGCAGAAAATTACTACATCTATGGTAACATTCATAAACAACTAAAAAATTATAACGAAGCATCAAAATATTTTTCAAAAGCTATAAATTTAAAATATGATTACTCAGAAGCTTACAATAATTTAGGAAATACTAAGTTTAAGTTAGGACTCATAGATCAGGCAGTCAAAAACTACCAAAATGCAATAAAATTCAATAAAAAAAATATCCCAGCATATTTCAATTTAGCACACGCATACAATGAAGAAAAAAATTTTGATGATCTTAAAAAAGTACTTCAAGAAGTATTAAAAATAGATGAAAAAAATACTACCGCCTTAAATGACCTTGGATATTTAAATTTAATTCTTGGAAATGTAGATGAAGGAAGAAAATTATTTGAAAAAGTAATAAACATTGATGATAAGCACATAAGAGCTTTTAAAAATTACTTTTTAATTACTAAAATTACAAAAGATAACAAATTTTTTAAAAAACTAGAGAAAATTGATTTATCAAATGTAAATGATGAAGATAAAATATTTGCATATACCAGTCTTAGTAAATGTAATTTTGATCTAAATAATTCTGATTTAGCACTTAAATATCTTGCAGAGTCACATAAAGTAAAAAAAATCAAGTCAAATTTTAATCTTGAAGATCAAAATAAACTTTTTGAGAAAATTAAAAAAATTTTTGAAAAAAATCAATATATGTATAATGAGCATAAGGATGAACTAAAATTCACACCAATTTTCATTCTTGGTATGCCAAGATCTGGAACAACTCTTTTAGAACAAGTTCTTTCATCTCATTCCAAAATACATGGTGCAGGAGAACTTAACTATTTACCTAAAATAATCGATAATGTGAACCTAGATAACATTAAAAATTTTGATAGTTTTATAAAAACTTTAAGATCTGAATATTATAAAAAAGTGAAACAATTAAGTGATAAAAAATTTATTATTGACAAATTACCAATGAATTTTAGATGGATAGGATTTATTGTTAAAGCTTTTCCAGAGGCTAAGATAATTCATATTCAAAGAAATCCAATGGCTATTTGTTGGTCAAATTATAAAATTAATTTCCCTGATTCTGGAATGGATTATTCTCTTAGTCAAAAGGATACTGCAGAATATTATATATTATATAATGACCTTATGAAATTTTGGTCAAAGAATCTTAAAGAAAAAATAATAAATATTAACTATGAAAATTTTGTTAATGACTTTGTAAATCAAACAAACAGTCTAATTGAGAAACTTGGCATAAAATGGGAGGAAAATCTAAAAAATTACAACAAAAATAACAAACCAGTTCAAACCGCTTCTCTTTTGCAGGTAAGAGGAAAAATAAAAAAAAACACATCCGAGGAATGGAAAAAATATAGAGATCATTTAAAAATTATGCAAGAAACTCTAGATACAGCCAAAATAAAATATTAAATGTTTTAAGATTAATATTTGACTATTGCTTAATTTCAAAAAAACTACTACTTTCAACACTTATAGAACAAGCGGGCATAGCTCAGTGGTAGAGCGTCTCGTTGCCAACGAGAAGGTCGTGGGTTCGAGTCCCATTGCCCGCTCCAAAATTATGATTATTTGGATCGCCTCTTATCCTAAAAGTGGAAATACATATTTGAGATCTTTTATTTCTTCATATTACTTTTCCAAAAAAGGTAAATTTAATTTTGATTTACTTCTAAACATTCTTCAATTTCCTTCGATAAAATTTTCAAAAAAAAAAATTAATTCTGAATTTGAAGCAAGTCAAAGTTGGATATATAATCAGCAACAGTTTTTTTCTGGCGAAAAAATACATTTTATAAAAACACATAGTAATCTTAACGAATATAAAGGTAATAATTTTACCACAGGAAACTTATCACTTGGAGGAATCTATATTGTAAGAGATCCTAGAAATTTGATAACATCCATGACTCATCATTATTCCTTAGATTATGATAAAGCATATTCGAAGTTAATTAATGAAAATCAAACTCTTTTAGAAAAATCTACAGATGGTGATTGTAGTAATTTTACATTTTTGGGATCATGGTCGAGCCATTATAAATCTTGGAAAAATACAAATAAATTTAAAATTTTATTTATAAAGTATGAAGATTTAGAGAGAAATAAATTTGAGACTTTCAAAGAAATAGTAAATTTTATTAATACTTTAAAAAAAGAAAAATCGATAATTAATGAAAAAAAACTTATTAATTCAATTAATTCTACAAATTTTTCTAATTTAAAAAATAAAGAGGAAAATGAGGGTTTTGAAGAAAGTGTATATTCTAAATCTGGAAAAAGAATACGATTTTTTAATTTAGGTTTTAATAATAGATGGCAAAAAATTTTGCCAGAAAATATTTTAAATAAACTAAATAATACTTTGCAAAATGAATTAAATGAATTAGGTTATGGGATTAATGAATGATTTAGCAGACAAAAAGTGTATTCCTTGTGAGGGAGGTATTCCAAGTTTTAATTTAGATGAGATTCACAAGTATCTTAAAAAAGTTGATGGATGGGACGTTGAGTCAGTAAATAAAAAAGATTACTACATTGTAAAAAATTTTAAATTTAATAATTTTTTAGAAAGCCAGTCTTTTGTAAATAAAGTTGGAGCAATTGCAGAGCAAGAAGGTCATCATCCAGATATTTGGTTTGGTTGGGGATATGCAAAAATAAAAATACAAACACATGCTATTAACGGATTACACGAGAGTGATTTTGTGCTTGCTGCAAAAATTGATAAAATTTAGTTAATTCTAGTGTTTAAAATGTCTGGTTTTAGAAAATACCAGTATTATGCCCAATTTATCTGCAAATTTAATGATTTCTTTGTCACGAATAGATCCTGAGGGTTGAATGATTGCACTTATTCCATTTTGAACTAATGTTTCAATTCCATCTACGAATGGAAAAAATGCATCTGATGCGCCTATGATTATATCATTTTCACTAATTTTTTGAAATCTTTTCATTTTCTCTATTGCTATTTTACAACTATCTAATCTACTTGGTTGACCTGATCCAATTCCAACAGTCGAACTATTTCTTGTTAAAACAATCGCATTAGATTTTACATTTCGACATACATTGAAAGCAAATATTAGGTCGTCTAAAATTTTTTTTGTAGGTTTGATTTTAGAGACAACTTCAAAATTATCTTTAGTAAAAATTTTGTTATCTGTGTTTTGAAGTAGTAAAGAGTCAAAGTGACTAGTAATATTATTTAAATTTTGTTCACCTAATTTTGATGCATCAATTAATCTTAAATTTTTTCTCTTTTTTAGAATTTTTAGAGAATCCTTGTCAAATCCAAGTGCAATAATTACCTCTAAAAATATTTTATTAAATTCTAAAGCTATTTTTTTATTTACTTTAAAATTACATGATACAATTCCCCCAAATGCACTTATGGGATCGCAAGCTAGAGCCTCTTTATAACTATCTATTTTGCTTTTATTTATTGAAACACCGCAAGGATTTGCATGTTTTACAATTACAGTTCCATTATTTTTTGGAAGTGTTCGTGAAATATTTAATGCTGCATAAATATCATTATAATTATTATAACTTAATTTTTTTCCACATAATTGTGATATGTCTAAATTATTATTTTTACTATAAATTGCTGATTGTTGATGAGGGTTTTCTCCATACCGCAATACTTCTATTAAATTTCCATAAATAGTCTTCTTTTGAGGAAAATAATCATTATTCATATTATTCAAATATTCTGAAATTACAGAGTCATAATAAGCTGTTGAGTTAAATGCTTCTTGAGATAGTTTTTTTCTAAGTTCTAAACTTGTGGAGCCTTTATTTTTTTTTAAATCTAAAATAAATTCTTTGTATTGATGTGGAGATGTTAAAACAGTTGTATATTTGTAGTTTTTTGCTGCTGCTCTAACAAGTGTTGGGCCCCCAATATCTATATTTTCAATTAGTTTATTGTGATTTTGAGTACTTTTTAATGTTTCTTCAAATGGGTAAAAATTAACTATAACTAAATCTATTTCTTCATAATTATTTTTTTTGAGTTCTTTCTTATGATTTTTATTATCTCTCTTACTCAAAATACCAGCATATAACTTTGGATGAAGAGTTTTAACCCTCCCACCCAAGATTTCATCAGTTTTAGTATATTCCGATATATCGGTACATTTGAACCCTAATTTATTAATCTCTTTAGATGTACCGCCTGAACTTAAAATATTAATCTTATATTTTTTAAGTGTATTTAATACTAATTTAATTTCTGATTTATCTGAGATAGATATAATTGCTTTTTTAATTTTGTTACTCATATTTTACTAATTTGCCATTCAATTAACTGTTCATTATTTTGAGTAATACCTGATATGAAAATATTCTGGTTCTCAATATATTTATTTTTATCACCAAAGTATAGCCCAGTTTCGACTCCTATCAGTCCATCTTTTGAAAAGAATCTCCAGCCAGAATTTTCTAATTCAATTAAAACAGATTTATTATCTTGAAGCTTCGTAACTTTAATATTTGGTAGGAGATGAAACCTTATTTCAAAATTTGATACCTTAAAATTATTTTTCTTAATAAGTTTTTCTTTTCCAAAAAGCGTAAATTTATTTATATCAAATTCTATGTTTCTTTGATGAATTACACCATATTCTGATAAATATCCATCATGTGAACATTTAATACCCCAATAATTTTTTTCATAAGTCACTTCATTATCGAATGTTTTAAATCCTCTTGTAACTATGCTAGGACCTTTACTATTTTTTTTAAAATTACAGGTTGAAGAGTTATCTAAAATAAGTGTCGAATGAGTTGCAGTTGATTTTGAAATCAAATTCAGTTGGTGGTTATGATCTTGAAAATAACCAGAGTTAGTAATTAGTTTTTTACCTTTAAAAAAAAATTCAAATGATAATGGTCCACTTTGATAATTTTCAGAAAAATTTCTTGCTGGATTGCTTCCAGTATCCATAGCAAGGACTGCATTTCTATTTTTTAAGATTGTATAACCAGATATGTCGAATTTATCATTTTTAAACTTGTATCTAAAAAGAGACAAATATTTATCAAAGTCTTTATTATTTGAATTATTATTTCCATTAAATAATAAACTTTGCCCTAATGACCCCCAAAGAAAATCATAAGATTTACCAAGGAAATGAATTATTTCATTCAGGTATTCTGGAATATCATTTAAAGAATCTTTTAAAAGTTCTCTTATCAAAATAAAATATTTTAAATAAAAAACCATCTGTCTTATATTTCTTGATTTTGGAAAGTAGTTATTATCAAAAGAAGTATTAATAATTTTTTTAAGTAATTCTAATCCATACTCCAAAAATCTATTGTTTTTATAAGCTATTCCCGAGAGAGTTATTGCTGTACACCCTATCATTTTGTCGTTGAAATCTGAGGATCTGTCAATTTCATTCATTAAATGATTTACTTGTTTACTGATTATTTCGTTAAAACTATTTTTATATTTATTTCCAGATTCATTATAGGTTATTTTTGAATTTGATATCCAAGCTATTACTCTTTTAGAAAGAATATCTATTTCCCAACTTTTTGTTTCAAAGTTTTGGTTCTTTTTAATCCAATTTGCAATAATTGACTGTGTAACTTCATTAGATGATTTAAGATCTATTGAAAACAACCAATAAAAACTATGAAGTTTTTTAAAATCATTGTATTTTAAATTTTTATTTTCCCATATAGATTGAATATTAAAATCCTCAATCTTTTTTTTTTGTTTTTCATATTTTATTAATGAACTAAGTATATTAAGACTTGGTTGATAAACTAAATCATTCTCGTCAACTCTTGAAATTCTTTTATCATAAATAGATGAGTTTAAATAAATTTTTCGTATTTGGTTTTTAAAAATAAAATAAAATTCATTGATATAATTAAAAGTGCTTTTTAAAAACATTTTACATTGATTTTAATTTTTCAATATTGGTTTTAATATCTCCATTGTTCTCTTTAAAAACTGTGGTTCCAGATACCAAAATATCAGCTCCAGCTTCCAAAACTATTTTTGAATTACTAAAATTAATTCCTCCATCAACTTCAATATCAAAGTGATATTGGTTCTTATCTTTTATTTTTTTCAATTCTTTTATTTTATCTAATACTTCAGGCATAAATTTTTGCCCACCAAAACCAGGGTTAACACTCATAACAAGAACCAAATCAATATTGTCTATTTCATCAATTAAAGTTTTTATTTCAGTTTTTGGATTTAATGATATACCAACTTTTTTACCAAATTTTTTTATCAAACTTACTGACTCTTTTAAGTTCTTAGTTGCTTCAGGATGAATAGTTATTATGTCAGCACCAGCATTTGCATAATTTTCAATGTACTCATGTACTGGAGAAATCATTAGGTGCACATCAAATGGAATCTTAGTATATTTTCTTAAGTTTTTTATTACTGGTGGTCCTATTGTTAAATTTGGAACAAAATGACCGTCCATTACATCAACATGAATTAAGTCAGCTCCACCTTCCTCTAGTTTCTTTATTTCACTCCCTAACTGACTGAAATCAGCAGACAATATTGATGGAGAAATTTGTATTTTTTTCATTTGATACTAAAAATATTAGTATCAATTTTTTGTTTTATTTGAATTAGTTTTTACTGAATATTCTATATAATTCTTGAGCAATCTCGCTTTCAAGAGGAAATGAAAGCATACCCATCACTGAATAACCAAGTAAATAAGGCATTAAATAGAAACGAGCCATGTAAAAAAACCAAGCTACATATAGTGGCACTAAAGGCCCTACCAAAAAGCTAGGGGTAATTGGTCTAAACACATTGATAAGTGGATTTGTAAGTTTTACAAAAACTTTCATAAAGAAGAATTGAGAGTTCTCTCTTTGAAAAATATTCATTGCTACTCTACCAATCAATGTCCACATGATTACACCTAAAATATAATCAATTATATAAACTAGAGGGTGAAAGTTAGCAGACATAATTCTTAGGAAAAAAGGGGCGAATTTAATCGCCCCTAAGTTTTTTATTGATTATTTCTGTGCTAGTACCGTTTTACCACTTGGTATACGTACATCATCAACCATTTTCTGAGTAGCTGCATCTGGTGCTGCAGTTATTAAACTGACAACAACCATAGAAACTAAACTTACAGCCGCTCCAACTATTCCAAACGTAAGTTGAGTTATGCCTAAGAAACCAGATCCTCCACTTCTTACCCATATTAGGTAAGCAGTTCCAGATATAAGTCCTAGTAGCATTCCTGCAACAGCGCCTGGTGCATTAGCTCTCTTCCACCATACACCAAGTACAAGTGGGAAGAATAGTCCTGACATAGCAAAGTCAAAAGCCCAAATCACCGAACCTAAGATACCTTGAATCTCTAATGCGGCTATTGTTGCTCCTGCAAAACCAATTAATACAAGTAGTACCCTTGCAACAATTAGTCTTTTCGCTGTCTCAGCTTTTGGATTAATTATTTTGTAGTAAATATCATGAGATAACGCATTTGATATTGCTAACACTAATCCATCTGCAGTTGACATTGCAGCTGCCATACCTCCAGCAGCAACTAGACCTGAAATTACATAAGGTAATCCCGCAATCTCTGGTGTTGCTAATACAACAGCTTTACCACCCATAAAGAACTCGTTAAGCTCAAGAGTTCCATTACCATTAAAGTCACTGATAAACATTAAGTTTGCTTGGTTCCAGTTTTGATACCAATCAATAGCTTGAACTTCCGCAATTGTTTTACCAATAATTCCAGTTGGAAGGGTTGGATCTATTAAGGATAGTTTTGATAATGTAGCTAACATCGGTGCAGAAGAATAAAGTAGGAAAATAAAGAATAGTGACCAACCTACCGATCTTCTTGCTGTTCTTACACTTGGAGTAGTAAAGTATCTCATCATAACGTGAGGCAATGATGCTGTTCCTGCCATCATACACACTGCTAATGAAATAAATGCCCAAGGAGTTGCATTAACCGAAGAATGCGCTTTAGTTATTCCAGCTAAACCTTTTGGAACTGTCGCTAAATCAGCAGCAGAATTTTTCACAAAACCAAATTGACCTTCTAGTTCTGCAATTCTTGCAACTTCATCAGCTAGCATAAAGTGTGGGAAGAAACCTGCTCCCAACTTACTGCTAATCCAAAATACTGGAAGTAAGTAAGCTATAATTAATACAATATATTGAGCTACTTGCGTCCAAGTTACAGCTCTCATTCCACCAAGCATCGAGCACATCAAAATACTTGCTAGTCCAACATACACAGCTATTCCAAATGGAATATCCAATGCTACAGATGCAATTGTACCTGTTGCATTAATTTGAGCTGTTACATATGTGAATGAAGCAACTGTTAAAACTATGACTGCACTAAATCTTGCTAAGTTACCACCGTAACGAGTTCCTATAAAATCTGGAACTGTATA
>CACJUO010000012.1 GCA_902596675.1 uncultured Pelagibacteraceae bacterium
AATTGTATCTAGCCAAAGCTGACGCAGTTTTAAATACTAATAATAAATTTTCATATTCTTATAGAACAACTTTAAAAAACGAAAAAATTACTAATATATTTGTGGAATATCCAAAACCATTTCTTAATAATTATAAATTTATAAAAGGCTTTGAAGAGGGAGAATTAAAGTTAAATTCAGTTAAAATAGATAATATTTCAAGATCAAATCTTAAAATAACTAATTTTAAAGTTAAGGAGGTCCCTGTTTTGGCTAAAATATTGACGCTAGCATCTTTACAGGGAATTGCTGATCTTTTGACTGGTGAGGGAATAAGATTTGATGACTTTGAGATGGATTTTAAAACAAAAAATAATCTAACTGAGATCGATGAGCTTTATGCAATTGGACCAGCTATTTCAATAATGATGGAGGGTTTCATAGAAAAAAACAGACTAACAAGCCTTAGAGGTACCTTAGTTCCAGCTACGACTATAAATAAAACAATTTCTAAAATTCCTCTTCTTGGCGACATACTTGTTGGAACTAAAACTGGCGAAGGTGTATTCGGTGTAAGTTTTAAAATAAAAGGATCTCCAAATGATTTAAAAAGCACAGTTAACCCAATAAAAACTCTAACTCCAAGATTTATCACTAGAACATTAGAAAATCTTAAGGGTAATTAAATTATAATTTTAAAGTGTTTTTTCTTTCCTATAGAGAGTTTGATAAAACCCTTATCTATAAATAAATTTGGATCAACTGTATGTTTATCATCATTAATATTCTTGTTATCTATTTTTATTGCGTTAGATTTTATTAGTCTTCTTATTTCAGATTTTGAGATACCTTTGCTTACGAATGAAATTAATTCTACTAAATTTTTAGATAAAATATCATTGTTTATTTTTATAGCGGGAAGATTTTCACCTGTGGAATTTTCTTTAAATGTATTTTTAGCAAGTTTTTCAGATTTTTCAGTTTCTTTTTTACCATGAAGCATCTCTGTCGCATTATTTGCCAATAAAATTTTTAATTCATTTATATCTCTGTTTTTTGAATTCTCAATTTCACCTAAAGATAAGTCAGTAAACATTTTTAAAAATTTTAATACATCACGGTCGTCTGTATTTCTCCAAAATTGCCAATAATCATAAGGAGATAACATTTCTTTGCTAAGCCATACTGCACCTTTTTCAGTTTTACCCATTTTTGCACCTGAAGCCAAGGTTATTAATGGAGTAGTCAATCCATATGCATGATTTCCGGTTTCTCTTTTAATTAGTTCGACGCCATTTACAATGTTCCCCCATTGATCAGATCCACCAATCTGTAAGTTACAATTTTTTGATTTATTAAGTTCATAAAAATCATACGCTTGAAGAATCATATAATTAAATTCCATGTAACTTAATGATTGTTCTCTTTGTAATCTTAATTTTACACTATCAAATGTTAACATTTTATTTATTGTAAAATGTTTACCAATATCTCTTAAAAAATTTATATAATTAAGTTTGCTTAACCATTTATAATTGTTAACAAAAATTGGTTTTAATTGTGGATTATTGTTTTTAAGAAAAATTTTAAAAACTCTTTTTATATTGTTTATATTATTTTCAATCTGTTGTTCAGAGAGTAATTTTCTAGTTTCTTCTTTACCTGAAGGATCACCTATTCTTGTTGTGCCACCACCTAAAAGAACAATTGGCCTATGACCATGTTTTTGCAAAAGTCTGAGACACATAATTTGCAATAAACTACCCACGTGTAAACTTGGTGCAGTACTATCAAAGCCAATATAAGCGTTGGTGCTTTTTTTAGATAGTAAATATGATAATTCTTTCTCATTAGTGCATTGATAGAAATATCCTCTATCTTTAAATTCTTTTAAAAAATTATTCATATATCTATAATCTTACAATATACATATTTTAATAAAAAAAAATAAGAATGGAAAAAAATTTATCTGCGCTTGGATTTATGAGCGGAACATCTGGCGATGGTGTAGATACATCTATTATAAATTCTAATGGTAAAGACATAATAAATATCAAGTACAATAGATTTGATCCTTATCCGGTTAATCTATCAAAAAAAATTCTGAGCCTGAAAGAAAGTATCTTAGAAATAAAAGATCTACTAAAATATTCATCGGATATTAATAAATTAGAGATAGAAATAACTAAATTTCATGCTGATATTGCAATTAATATATCTAAAAAAATTGATTATGATCTAATAGGTTTTCATGGCCATACAATTTATCATAATGCAGACAAAAAAATTTCTAAACAAATAGGTCATGGTAACAATCTATCAAATATAACTAATAAAACTGTAGTTTATAATTTTAGACAAAATGATATTAAAAATGGTGGTGAAGGAGCGCCTTTGTCTCCAATTTATCACCTTGCATTAATAAAATCTTTATTTGATCAAGGCAAAATTAAGACACCAATTTCAATATTAAATATAGGTGGAATTGCAAATATTACAGAAATCGATGAAAATTTTAATTTTTCCAGTAGAGATATAGGTCCAGGAAATTGTTTAATTGATAAATGGGTAAGAATAAATTCAAATAAATTTTTTGATGATAATGGGAATATAGCCGAAGCAGGAAAAATTGATAAATTTATTTTTGACCAATATTTAGAAAATTATTTCTATAGCAATATAAATTTGAAGAGATCATTGGACACAAATGATTTTGATATTTCTTTTGCTAAGGGTCTTTCACTAGAAAATGGATGTGCCACAATGACTAGCTTGACTTCTGAGTTATTGTCAACCAAATTAGGTAATAATGATATTTATGTCTGTGGAGGAGGTAGAAAAAACAAATTTTTGATTAATTCATTAAAAAGAAAAGTCAAAAATAAAATATTTTTAATTGATAGTTTAAATATTGATGGAGATTTTGTGGAGTCTCAAGCTTTTGGGTTTCTTGCTATTAGAACTTTTTTAAAGCTTCCTATATCATTTCCTTCAACGACGAACTGCAAAAAACCATCGGTTGGTGGAGTTATCTGTAAAAATATTAATTAATACAGTGCTGTTTCTTTTTTTATATATTTATTTAAAGAATCAATCAAAGCTGCTTCATTTTTAGAAAAAAAATGATTAGCATCGTGAATAGATTCAAACTCAACTTTAATTCCCTTTTGTTCACTAAGTCTTTTATTTAAATCGTTAATATGATCTACTGGGACTAGCTCATCTTTTTTACCATAAATCATTGTCCCTGATGTAGGACAAGGAGATAAAAATGAAAAATCATATACATTTGGCTGTGGTGAAACTACAATAAATCTATTTATTTCCGGTCTTCTCATTAGTAATTGCATTGCAATCAATGAACCAAAAGAAAAACCAGAAATCCAACATTGGGAGTTATCGAAGTTTTCCCTTTCTAGCCAATCTAAGGCAGCTGCTGCATCTGCAAGTTCACCCTGTCCATTGTCAAACTCACCATCACTTTTTCCGACACCTCTAAAATTTACTCTACAAACTGAAAAATCGTTATCAACAAAAGTTTGAAATATATCGACAACAACCCTGTTGTTCATCGTTCCGCCATACTGTGGGTGAGGATGTAAAACTAAAGCGATTGGTGAAGTATTTTTTTTACTTTTAAAGTATTTAGCTTCTAGTCTTCCTGCAGGACCAGGTATAAATATTTCAACAATTTTATTATCTACTGATGCCATTGATTATTAATCTCAAAAAAAAATAAGGTTTTTCTATCAAAATTGAGTGACAAAATGCAAGTTTTTAAAAACTAATTAATCTTGACTAAAATAGTCGGGTATATATAAGTCCCGTGAATTGCGGAAAATATGAAATTATCAAGCAAAGGCAGATATGCTGTAATGGCTCTAGCGGATCTAGCTAAATTTAACCTCAACGAGCCTGTATCATTAAGAGACATATCTCTAAGACAAGGAATATCTCTAGTTTATTTAGAACAATTATTTTCAAAGTTAAAAAAAGATCAAATTGTAAAAAGTGTTAGAGGAAATAAAGGTGGTTATGTTTTATCAAAGCATGCCTCAGAAATTAAAATTTCAGAGGTATTTATAGCTGTGGATGAAAAAATAAAAACAGTTGGTTGTGAGAAACACTCTGATAGTGGATGCAATGGTAAGTCTTCCAAATGCATCACTCATGATTTATGGGATGAGCTAGAAGATTATATAAATAATTTTTTCCAAAAAAAAACATTAAATGATTTAGTTAATAGAGAAAATTTAGATGGATAATAGGCAAAAAGAAATTGATAATTTAAAAGATTATAAATATGGGTTCACAACCGATATTGAAAACACAAGAGCCCCTAAGGGATTAAATGAGGATGTAATTAGATTTATATCTAATATTAAAAAGGAACCTCAATGGATGCTTGAATTTAGATTAAAAGCATTTGAAAGATTTAAACAATTAAAAGAACCAGATTGGCAAAAACCAAAATATCCAAAAATAGATTATCAAGATTTATATTACTATTCAGCGCCTAAAAGTATGAAAGATAAACCAAAAAATTTAGATGATTTAGACCCTAAACTTTTGGAAACTTATAAAAAATTAGGAATTCCACTTCAAGAGCAAAAGAGACTTAATGGTATAGCAGTTGATGCAGTATTTGACTCAGTCTCTGTTGCAACGACATTTAGAGAAGAGCTTACAAAACAAGGAATTATTTTTTGTCCAATCTCAGAAGCTATACAAAATCATCCTGAATTAGTTAAAAAATATTTAGGTTCAGTTATCCCAGTCACTGATCATTTTTTTGCAACTTTAAACTCTGCAGTTTTTACTGATGGCTCATTTGCCTATATACCCGAAGGTGTACGTTGCCCAATGGAGCTTTCAACATACTTTAGAATAAATGCATCTAACACAGGTCAGTTTGAAAGAACACTAATTGTTGCTGATAAAGGAAGTTATGTAAGTTATTTGGAAGGTTGCACTGCTCCTATGCGTGATGAAAATCAGTTACATGCTGCAAATGTTGAACTAGTTGCATTAGATGACGCAGAAATTAAATATTCTACAGTTCAGAATTGGTATCCTGGTGATAAAGATGGAAAAGGTGGAATTTATAATTTTGTTACTAAGCGTGGTTTGTGCAAAGGAAAGAATTCAAAAATTTCTTGGACACAAGTTGAAACTGGTTCTGCAATTACTTGGAAATATCCAAGCTGTATTTTAAAAGGTGATAATTCTGTTGGTGAGTTTTACTCAATAGCAATTACAAACAATCATCAAAAAGCAGATACTGGAACTAAAATGATACATTTGGGAAAAAATACTAAAAGTAAAATAATATCAAAAGGTATTAGTGCTGGTTTCTCAGATATGACTTATAGGGGCTTAGTTGATATTTCTTCAAAAGCCACAAATTCCAATAATTATACTCAATGTGACTCTTTACTAATGGGTAACAAATGTGGGGCGCATACAGTTCCATATATCAAAAACAAAAATTCAGAATCAAATATTGCTCATGAAGCAACAACATCAAAGATTAGTGAAGAGCAGCTACATTACTGTCAACAGAGAGGTTTGAGTGCAGAAGAGGCAGTAGGGTTAATTGTTAATGGATTTTGTAAAGAAGTGTTACAACAATTACCAATGGAATTTGCCGTAGAGGCTCAAAAACTAGTTGGTATCAGCTTAGAAGGTAGTGTCGGTTAATGTTAAAAATAAATAAATTAAATGCAAAAATTGATAGTAAAGAAATTTTAAAAGAGTTTTCTTTAAATATAAATCCTGGAGAGGTCCACGCTATTATGGGTCCAAATGGATCTGGCAAAAGTACATTATCAAATATTTTGTCTGGTAAAAAAGGATATGAAGTCTCAGGGGAAGTACTTTTTGAGGAAAAAGATTTGTTTGAGTTTGAAACAGAGGAAAGAGCTCATAAAGGTATTTTTCTTGCCTTTCAATATCCATTAGAAATTCCAGGTGTAAATACAAATATATTCCTAAAAACTTCATTAAATGCAGTAAGGAAAGCAAGAGGTGAGAAAGAGCTTGATGCAATAGAATTTTTAAAATTAGTAAAGGAAAAATCTAAAGAACTTAAATTTGATGAAGAAAAATTGAACAGACAGCTAAATGTTGGCTTTTCGGGTGGAGAGAAAAAGAAAAATGAAATTTTGCAAATGTCATTATTAGCTCCTAAATTATCAATTTTAGATGAAACAGATTCAGGTCTAGATATTGATGCACTTAAAATTGTAGCTGATGGAGTTAATACATTAAGGGATAATAAAAATTCATTTTTAATAATTACACATTACCAAAGATTACTTGATTATATAAAACCAGATTTTGTACATGTTTTAATGGATGGAAAAATTGTAAAATCTGGTGGCGCAGAATTAGCCTTGGAATTAGAAAAAAAGGGGTATGAAAATTTTCATTAGATGAAAGAGCAATTACAAAAAGATTTTGATAATACTATTAAAAATTTAACTTTATCTCAGAGAGATATTGAAATAAAAAAATTTTATTTAGATAATTTTATTAATAAAGGTTTTCCAAATAGAAAAGAAGAAGACTGGAAATTTTCTGATCTTAACCAAATAATAAAAAAAAATATTGGAGAGCTAAGCTTTTACAGCGACTATACATTTACAAATAAAGTTGATACTTCTGCATTCGTAGACGGGCTAGAGCATAACAAAATAGTATTTATTAATGGAAGAATAGAAAAAATTGATTTTGATTATGAAAAAAAAGATCAAATAGAAATAATTGATCAGTCGGAAACTATTAATAAATTTAATAATAATAGCTCTTTATCCGACTTAAATAGTGCTTTTACCAATAAGTCTTTTAAAATAGTGGTTAAAAAGGGTTATCAATTAACAAAGCCTCTTATTATCTATCATACAACCAACTCTAAAATCTGGTCTAAAAATATTAATTTAAGATTGAATTTTGAATTATACGAGAATAGTTCATTAAGACTAATTGATTTATTCAGGGATACTTCAGAAAAAAATTTCTTAAATATTTTTTACAACTTTGATTTAAAAGAAAATTCTATTTTAAAAAATTACAAAGTAGATAAATTTGAAAATAAAAATATTAAGTATTCCTTCAATAATATTGAGCAAGACAAAAACAGTATTTCAGAAACATTCATTTTATCTTCAGGATCAAATTTTTGTAAGAATGAGATTAATTGTAACTTAAATGGAGAATATTCATCAGCTTTTGTAAATGGTATTTTTTCTATAAATAATAACAAGCATCATGAAATTAGAACAATCGTAAATCACCTAACTGAAAATACAAAAAGTTATCAACTTATAAAAAGCGTTTTGGAAGATAGTTCTAAAGCAGTATATCAAGGTAAAATATTTGTTAACTCACAGGCACAAAAAACAGATGGTTATCAGCTAAGTAAAGCAATATTGTTAAATAAAGACTCTGAGTTTAATGCTAAACCAGAGTTAGAAATTTATGCAGATGACGTAAAATGTTCTCATGGTTCTGCATCAGGAAGTCTCAATGAAGACTCGATATTTTATTTAATGTCTAGGGGTTTAAATTATCAACAGTCGAGAGAACTTTTGATAAATGGTTTTCTATTAGATGTTGTGGAAAAAATTACAGACCCAGAAGTAAAAAATTTAATTAAAAATATGATCGGAATTAAGGAATGAAAATAGAGAACATAAAAGATGAGTTTCCAATATTTGATGAAAAAATTCAAAACAATGATTTAGTCTATTTAGATAGCGCTAACTCATCACAAAAACCAAAAGTTGTAGCTGATAAAATAAATGAATTTTACACTAAACAATTTTCAAATGTTGGAAGGAGTGTGCACTACTTAGCAGTTGCAGCGACAAACTTATATGAAAATACAAGATCTTCTGTTCAAAAATACATTAATGCTAAAGATAAAAATGAAATAGTTTTTACAAAAGGAGCAACTGAGGCATTAAATTTAGTAGCTAATACTCTAGGGCAAAAGTATCTAAATGAAGGTGATGAAATTTTAATTACAGAGCTAGAACATCATTCAAACTATGTGCCTTGGCATTTCTTAAGAAAGTCAAAAAATATTAAAATCAATTTTGCAGAGGTAAATGATAACGGAGACATTTCTCTGGAAGACATTGAAAAAAAGATAACTTCTAAGACTAAAGTAATTGCAATTACTCATTTATCAAATGTTACAGGAGCAATATTGCCTGTTAAAGAAATAACAGATTTAGCACACTCCAAAGGGATAATAGTTGTAATTGATGGTTGTCAGGGAGCTCCTCATCTTAAATTAGATATGCAAGATTTAGACTGCGATTTTTATGCAATATCATGCCATAAAATGTATGGGCCTACTGGACTAGGTGTTTTATATGGTAAAAAAAAGTGGTTAGAAGAACTGCCACCCTATCAAGGTGGAGGTGGAATGATTAGAGAAGTTAAAAAAAATGAAATATCTTATAGTGATTTGCCAAATAAATATGAGGCTGGGACCATGGCCACAGCCCAAGTTATTGCATTTGATCAGTCAATAAAGTTTATGGAGAGTATTGGTATAGAGAATATCATGAAACATGAAGCTGATTTAGTTGAGTATGGTCAAGAGCTATTACAAAAAAATAATTCAGTTAAATTAATTGGTAATCCAAAAAACAAAGGCGGAGTTTTATCCTTCACATTGGAGGGTGTTCATCCACATGATATTGCAACAATACTTGATGAGGACGGAGTTGCAATAAGAGCAGGCCATCATTGTTGTCAAATATTACATGATAAATTAAATATACCTGCTAGCGCAAGAGCGTCGGTTGGAATTTATAATACTAAAGATGACTTAGATAAACTAAATGAATCTATTAATAATTGTAAAAAAATATTTAATTTAAAATGAACTTAAAAGAACTTTATCAAGAAATTATTTTAGAACATGGGAAAAATCCAAGGAATCTTGGAAAAGTACATGAGTTTAATAAAGATGCAAAAGGTCATAACCCTTTATGTGGAGACAATGTTCATGTTTATCTTAAATTAAATGGACAAAAAATAGTTGAGGATATTTCATTTGAGGGAAGTGGATGTGCTATTTCAATGGCATCAGCTTCAATCATGACTGATTTAATTAAAGGCAAAAATGAACACGAGGCTAAAGAGATAGTTGAAGACTTTTTAGGAATGATAAAAGAAAATCCAAACTTAAAATCAGAATACTTAAAAGAAGATGAGAAAACAAAATTAATGTGTTTATCCGGTGTTAAACAATATCCAATGAGAGTTAAATGTGCGACCTTATCGTGGCATACTTTTACATCTGCAATGGATAACTCAAAGGAAATAACTAATACCGAGTCTTAACTTTATGGAATTAAAAGAAAAAGTAATTGAAGAAATAAAAAAAATTTACGATCCTGAAATACCAGTAAATATTTATGAACTTGGATTAATTTATGATATTAATGTAGATGGAAAAAATATCAGTGTAAAAATGACATTAACAACTCCAAACTGTCCAGTTGCAGAAAGTTTGCCAAAAGAAGTTAAAGATAGTATTATGCAATTAGAAGAGGTGGACAAAGTAGATTTAGATTTAGTTTGGGAACCACCATGGGATAAGTCCATGATGTCAGAGGCAGCAAAATTAGAATTAAACTTATGACAAAACAAGTTATATCATTAAGCGATAAAGCAGCAGATAGGATAAAAGAAATTATGTCTTCTGCTGATAATGAATCTATTGGTGTTAGAGTTGGAGTAAAATCAGGTGGATGCGCAGGAATGTCTTATATCATGGAATACACCAAGGAAATAAACCCTAACGATGAAGTTATTGAGGATAAAGGAGTAAAATTATTTATTGATCCAGCAGCAGTAATGTATCTTTTTGGTACTGAAATGGATTATAAAAAAGAAGAATTTTCATCACAATTTGTTTTTAACAATCCGAATGAAACTGAAAGATGCGGTTGCGGAGAATCTTTTAAAATTTAATTAATTATTGGTAATAAGAAATAAACCAATATTGGCCTCTCTTATTCATAGAATAAGTTTTATTTTTTCTACGCTTAGGCTTCCTAATTTCAGATTTTTTATAACCAATTATATTCTTTAAAGTTGATATGAACTTAGTCATAGCTTTAATTAACAAAACTAAATTAAATTAGAATTCTAATATGGGAATACCTGCTATTACTGCAGGTAATCCCATAAAATAAGCTTTTTAACAGCTATAATACATGTCGAATTCAATAGGGTGCGGCGTATGTTCAAAATTATGAATTTCTTCATATTTAAGTTCTATGTACGCATCTATTTGATCATCAGTAAATACATTACCTTGAGTTAAGAAACCTCTATCTTTATCCAAAGCCTCCATTGCCTCTCTTAAAGAACCGCAAACAGTTGGCACTTTTTTAACTTGTTTTTCTGATAAAGCATAAAGGTCTTTGTCGAACGATTTACCTGGATCAATTTTATTTTTTATTCCATCGATTCCAGCCATTAGCATAGAAGCAAATGTTAAATATGGATTTCCTGATGCATCTGGGAATCTTATTTCACATCTTGCACCTTTTTTACTTAATGTGATTGGAATTCTACATGATGCTGATCTGTTTCTTGCAGAATATGCAAGTAAAACTGGAGCCTCAAATCCTGGTATTAATCTCTTGTAACTATTTGTAGTAGCATTAGCAAATGCATTAATCGCTTTTGCATGCTTTAATACTCCACCAATATAGTAAAGAGCAGTTTGTGATAATCCAGCATATTTGTTTCCAGAAAATACCGGAGTTTTCCCTTTCCAAATTGATTGGTGAGTATGCATTCCAGAACCATTGTCTCCTTTAACAGGCTTAGGCATAAAAGTTGCGGTTTTACCAAAAGAGTGTGAAACCATTTGAACTACATATTTATATAGTTGAACGTTGTCTGCTTGATCAACCAAAGTTCCAAATAACATTCCAAGTTCATGTTGACTTGGAGCAACTTCATGGTGGTGTTTTTCTACAGTAATGCCAACATCTCTTAGTCCTTTAAGATATTCACCTCTCATATCTTGAGCACTATCTACTGGTGGTACAGGAAAATATCCTCCTTTTACTCCAGGTCTATGACCCATGTTTCCATTGTCGTAAGATTTTCCGGAGTTATAAGGACCTTCTGTACTATCAATTGAAAAACTTGTTTCATTCATATCGTTTTTAATTCTTACATCATCAAAAACGAAAAATTCAGGCTCTGGCCCAAAGTAAGCTGTATCACCTATACCTGTTTTTTTTAAATAAGCTTCAGCTTTTTTTGCAATTCCTCTTGGATCTCTTTCATATGGATCTTTCTTAACTGCATCTAAAATATCACAAAATAAAATTAATGTATTATGAGATGTATAGGGATCTATTACTTTTCTACTTAAATCAGGCTTTAAAATCATGTCAGACTCATTAATTGCTTTCCATCCTGCAATTGACGATCCATCAAAAAATACACCGTCATTTAGCATTCCTTCATCTACGATAGTTGTATCCATTGTTAAATGTTGAAGTTTACCCCTTGGGTCTGTAAATCTAAGATCCACAAACTCAATATTCTTAGACTTAATTAATTTTAGTACGTCCTTAGCGCTCATATTATCTCCTATAAATTTTCTTGTTCTCTTATCAGTTAAGAAAAGATAAATAATGTCTATAAAATAGATATCACTTATGCTTTTTTTACATGTATATTAACCTTAAAAATCGCAATTTTTCAATCAATCAAGAGTTGTACTAATGTCAGTACTTAATAAAGAACCAGTTAAAAGAGCAAAAGAGGCATTAAAAAAATTTAATAGTGAAATAAAGGTAATTGAATTAGAACAAACCGCAAGAACAGCAAATGATGCTGCAAATTCATTAAACACTGAGGTTGGTTCAATTGTTAAAAGTTTATTGTTTAGGAATGAAGAAAATTTTTTTCTTTGTTTAGTATCTGGCGATAAAAGATGTTCTTTAAATAAATTAAAAAAAATTTTTAATAGTAAAGATTTGAGTATGGCATCTCTTGATGAGGTTAAAGATCAAACAGGTTATACTATAGGAGGAGTTTCACCTGTAGGCCATAAAAATAAGTTAGAAATTCTTATAGATGAATCTTTAAATAGATTTAAAAACTTATATGCCGCTGCTGGACATCCAAACTGTATTTTTAAAATAAGTTTTGATGAACTGCTTAATTTAACTAATGGAGTAGTTGAGGATATTGTAGAATGACATCACCAAAAACATCTGATTATTTCATATTAGTTTTGTTATCACTAATTTGGGCTTCAGCTTTTTTCAATATTAAAATTGCAACTTACTCTTATGGTCCATTAACGATAGCGTTCTTAAGAATTTTTTTTGGAATGATCCCAGTTTTGTTATTATGTTTTTATAAAAAAATTAAAATTGAAGTCTTTTCAAAAGATTGGAAATGGTTTGCTGCAATTGGAGTCATAAATTTAGTTATTCCATTTTTTTTAATTGCTTACGGGGTACAAAAAGTTCAAAGTAATTTAGCGGCAATATTAATGTCTACCACTCCTATTAGTGCAACTATTTTAGCTCATTTATTTATAGATAAAGAAAAAATTAATTTAGTGAAAATATTAGGAATAATATTAGGATTTTTAGGAATAGTTTATCTTTTTTCTGAAAATCTATTAATTAATGATGAAAACTTATTTTCTGCTTTAATGATATTAGTTGGCTCAACATTTTATGTAATTGGTGGAATATTAACTTTAAAAATAAGTCATAAAAAAAATGAAAATGTTACTGCATCAATATTAATTTGGGGGACAATATTTGTTTGTCCAATATCTTTAATTATAGAGCAACCTTGGAATTTAAATCCATCTTTAGAGTCAACCTTGTCTTTAATATATCTTGGAGTATTTCCTACTGGTATAGCCTGGTTATTGAGATTTATGATATTAAAAAGAAACGGTTTAGTTTTTCAAAGCCAAGTCGCTTATTTAATACCAATATTCGGGGTAATTCTTGGATACTTATTTCTTAACGAATTAGTTACTTCAAAAATATTAATTTCATTATTTGTTGTTATACTTGGAATATATTTTGTCAAAAAATCAGGAGACAAAAAAATAGAAGGAATTTAAATTTTAATAAATTAATTTTTCAAACCTTTTCGACTTGATAGAGTTCATTGCTCCCTCTGCCAATATAATTGATTTTCTTCCATCTTCAAAAACTGCTCTTGGTTTTATATTTTTTCTACAAAATTTTGCTAGATCGAACAATTGTAGTTTAAAAGCCTCCGAATATCTTTCAATAAAGAAGTGAAGAAGAGGTGATTTACTGTTTGTTGAGCTTTTTGAAAAATAATTTATTTCATCATTTCTTTTATTGTCTGAAACAAGCATTCCTTTATTTCCAAATAATTCTATTCTCTGATCATATCCAAAACTACAATGTCTTGAATTTGTTATAACACATTGAACCCCTTTTTTAGATTTAAGTATTGTAGTTGCCAATTCATAATCATTAATTTTACTAAAACGTTTATCTGATAAGTTGCTACCCATTGCAAAAATTGATTGGAATTCATCTTTTCCTAAATAATATCTTGCAAGATCAAAATCGTGAATCATCATATCTTTAAATATCCCACCTGAACTTTTTAGATATTTAAGCGAAGGAGGAGAAGGGTCTCGACTAGTAATTATTATTTTTTCTAATCGTCCAATTTTTTGTTTTAAATGTTGTTTTAATGAATGGTGTCCAAAGTCATATCTTCTATTAAAGCCTATTTGAACTTTTGGTTTAAGTCTTTTTATTCTTTTTAAACAAGAATTAATTTTTCTTATATTCAGATCTAAAGGCTTTTCACAAAAAATAATTTTATTTTTTTTTACACCTTGCTCAATAAATTTTAAATGTGTAGGTGTGCTTGAGGCAATAAATATACAGTCAATATCTTTATCATTGAAAGCCAAATCAGGCTTATTTATTGAAGTCACATTATATTTATTAGAGATTTTTTTTAATAAATCTTTGTTAAGGTCAAAGACATATTTTAACTCAAATTCTCTATTTTCAATTAAATTTTTTGCATGCATTTGGCCAATTCTGCCAAGACCAAGCAAAGCAACTTTTATTTTATTTTTATCCACGCTTTTCTTTTATTTGAAATTTTACACGCTTCAATAAACTTTGCGGTTTCAAGTCCTTCATGTTCATTTGGAAAAAACCACCTTTTTTTAGCTCTAGTTCTTAATGATGCTGCAAATTCTTTATAAATGTTTGCAAAAGCATCCAAATAACCTTCTGGATGACCAAATTTAATTCTTGAAAACTTTTTAGATAATTCAGCATTGAAAAAACCTCTTTCTAAAAATTTTACAGCACCTTTTAATGGATTAAATTTAAGATAGCCTGGATCATTTTGAACCCATTCTATGCTACCTTTTGAGCCAAATATTCTAAACCTTAAACCATAAACACCGCCTCTTGCCATAACACTTGTCCAAAGTATGCCTTTTGCATTGTTATTAAAGTTAATCATTACTTGAGCATTGTTATCCATTTTAACGGTTTTTGAAACTTGTTTGATATCAGCAAACACATTTCTACCTTTTAATCCAGAAACATAGCATGCTATATGATAAGCGTGAGATCCAATCTCATTTAAAACTGCTGAGGTGCCAACTATTTTTTTATTTATTTTCCATTTTAATATTTTTTTTGCATTTTTTTTGTCAACTATTTTTCCATCAGTCCAGTCTTGAACATACTCTACATTAACATATTCAACTTTTCCTATTTTTCCTTTTTCAACTAATACCTTTGCTTCTCTAACCATTGGATATGCTGAATAATTATGTGTTAAAGCATATTTTATATTTTTATTTGATTTAATTTTTTTAAAAAGTTTTTTTGCTTGTGTTAGATCACCTGCAAATGGCTTGTCTGATATTATGTGAATATTTTTGTCTATAAATTTTTCTGCAATAATTTGGTGACTTGAAGGAGGAGTCATAATCGCCACGACCTCAATGCCATTAGGTCTTAGAGCCTCTTTATCAGCCATTTCTTGATAATTTGAGTAACATCTATCTTTATCAATTCCTATTTTTTTTCCGAAAGTCTTTGAAATATTTGAATTTCTTGAAAAAACTCCTGAGACAATTTCATATTCGTCATCAAATCTTGAGGAAATTCTATGGACATGTCCTATCCATGATTTTGGACCACCTCCAACAATTCCTAATTTGATTTTTTTACCTTTAATTAATCTCATGATCAAATATCTTAGCAAATATAAAAAATATGTCAGTAAAATTAGGGATAGCGCCAATAGCGTGGAGCAATGATGACATGCCTGAACTAGGTGGAGATACTCCTCTAGAACAATGTTTATCGGAGGCAAGTCAGGCTGGATATATAGGTATAGAGTCGGGTGGAAAATTTCCAAAAACATCCAAGGAATTATTACCTAAACTAGAAAAGTATAATTTAAAATTATGTTCTGGATGGTATAGCGGAAATCTTAGAAAAAATTCTGTTGAAGAAGAAAAAAAATTAATTCAAAAACAACTTCAATTATTTAAAGACTGTGAAGCTCCATGTATTGTATTTGCTGAAGTTTTTGAATCTATACAAGGCGATCCTACAAAAAAACTATCTAGTAGACCAAAAATGTCCGATGACGAATGGAAAGATTATTGTGTAAAAATATCTGAACTTGCAAGATATCTTGAAGATGAAGGTATGCCATTAGCTTACCACCATCATATGGGTACAGTAATAGAAACGGAGGAAGAAACTATTAGATTGCTAGAAAATACAAATGACAGTGTAAAATTAACTTTAGATACCGGTCATATGTTATTTGCTAGAGGAAATTCTATAAATATAATTAATAAATTTAAAGAAAGAGTAATCCATATTCACTGCAAAGATATCAGAGAAGAAGTATTAAAAAAAGCCCTTTCTGAAGATTTAAGTTTTAGAGATGCTTTTTTAGCGGGTGCTTTTACTGTGCCTGGCGATGGGTGTATCGACTATAAACCTCTGTTTGATATTTTGAAAAAAAATAACTATCAAGGTTGGCTGGTTGTAGAGGCTGAGCAAGACCCAAAAAAAGCAAATCCTCTTAAGTATGCAATTATGGGTTACAGTTATATTGCAGATACTTTAAAGAAATCAAATTTAGAGATTGATAAACTATAATTTTACTTTTTTACTATCTTCAAGTTTACCATCAAAAAAATCAAAAATATTTTGTATTGTTTCTATTGCCATTCTAGTCATGCACTCTTCAGTAAACGCTGCTGCGTGAGGACTTAGGAAAACTTTGTCATTTTTTAATAGTGGATTGTCAGATTTTGGAGGTTCTACTTCAAATACATCGATACCTGCTCCAAAAATTAAATTTTCTTTTAAAGCTCTATCTAAGTCTTTTTCATTTATAATTCCGCCTCTTGCAGCATTTATGACGATACAATTTTTTTTCATGGTTTTAAGAAGTTCATAATTTATGATGTTTCTAGTTTGATTTGTTAAAGGTATATGGAGTGAGACAGCATCCATATCTTTTATAGTTTCTGATAAATTTTCAACTTTTTTTCCACCCATTTTGCTTATTGTTTCTGCATTTACAAATGGATCATAAACAAACACATTCATTTCAAATCCTAAACATCTTTTAATCAATGCTTTTCCTATTCTTCCAAAACCAGCTATAAGAATGTTTTTGTTCCAAATTTCTATAGTTTTAGGAAGCTTATTTCTATCAGTAAATTTTCCATTTTTGACTGATTGATCATACATATCCTTTCTTTTTGAAATACTTAGAAGCATGAAAAGAACGTGTTCTGCAACTGCAACAGCATTTGCTGTTGCAGTTATCGCTACATCGATATTTCTTTTTTTACAGCTATCTAAATCAATATTGTCGTAACCAACTCCATGTCTAGAAATTATTTTAAGGTTTTTTGCATTTTCAATTGCTTCTGCAGGTAAAATTGATGTTCTTAAAGACACTGCATCAGCATCTATAATTTTTTGTTTAACGTTTTCAACGCTTAAATCTTCAACTACCTCGTAATTATAGTCACTATTACTTTTTAATAATTCCATACCTTTTTCGTGAATAGGTTGGACAATAAGAATTTTTTTCATAATTTAAAAAAGAAATTAGACTAATCTAGCAAGATTTCTTTTGCTATTTTTAAATGTTGGAAGTGGATATTTAAATGCATACTTTCTTGGAATACATTTATTCTTTGCCTTTTCCCATAAAGCAATCCATTGCTTATAGTTGTGGATAGTAATATTTTTTTTATCTTTGCTTCTTACATAAAAATTTGGCAAAGGCTTTCTACCAGACGGAGTTCCAGCTCTATTATATCTTAAATCAGCACTAATTCTAAAATCATTAGATCTATTAGGCAATGAGCAATGAATGGAATGTTTGTGTAAAATTATTATATCACCCACATTTGCTTCAAGGAAAACTGGCTTAAATTTATCAAGTAATTTACTATCTTTTATTTCGACTTGACCTCTATATCCAGATACATGATTTAATAAACCTAATTTGTTAATTTCTTTGATAGTAATCATACATCCATTATTTTTGGTAGTTTTTGTAAATGGAATCCAAACGGTCACCATATCTGTCAATCTTTGTCCAATAGATGATAAGACTGCTGCGTCTTGGTGCCAAGGAGTTCTCCCTGAGAGACCATCATGAACAGAGTGTTTAGGTAATTTACTTTCTGGTTGTTTTATTCTTGTGTTTTGAACAGGATTGGAAAGGATTTCAGATCCTAGTAATTTTTCAACTACATCTAAAATTTTTTTATGATTTATTAAGTTCCATAAAGATTGCGATGCAAAGTAATCACTATCTTTTTTAACATGATCTCTAGGTAGCCTGGTATTAAAATATTGGTCAAGATCATTAATATTTAATTTTGAAATATAGGTATATTTTTTTTTAAAGTTATATTTAAAAACCTTTTCTCTCATATGACTAGGCGCAAACTTATTAACTAGATTATCCATTACATATTCCATATCGTTTAAAATAGGTTTTAAATCTTTGTTGAAATTAAGAATATTTTTTACCTTAAGGTATCCATCTCTATCTAAAATTTTCTTTAGTTTGCTATTAGTTTGCATGATTAATAGATTTTAGCAGATAATTTGAATCATGAAAAGATGTGAGCATTCTTTTTTTAGTCGCAACTATATAAGGGTGATATTCAAAATTTTTATATTTCCATATAACAGGTTTATTAAATGCATAACTTCCATAAATAAAAAATCTTTTTGGACAGTTTTTTTCCTTAAATCGTGTTACCCCATGATAAGAGTTGGGAGTAGATTTAAAGAAAATAATACTTCCTTTTTTTGGGGTAAACTCTTTTACTTTACTAAGTTCATTAATTTTTGGAAATCTTCTAAATTTTTTTCTTAAATTCTTGTTTGCTTTTCTTTTATAAAGTGTAAGGGAACCTCCATTTTTTTTTGGTATATCAGTTAAATATATCAAAAAATTATATATTCTATTAATATCATCTCTATGCGGTTTCAATCTATACCCTCCTTTAGATACTGAAAAATCAATATCTAAATTTAAATTTGGGTTTTTATAATTTTTACCTAGCAGCCTTTCTAATTCTTTAGAATTAACTTTTCTTTTTAATGTATATTTTTTTTTATTAAATATTTTTGGTTTAAACAAACTTTCCCAGATATTTGACTTAAACTCTGTTTTAAATTTCTTATCGATTTTTTTATAAAATGATTCTGTATTAAAAGTAGTAAAAAGTTTTTTTGAGATTTTAGAACTTAAGATATATTTGTTGAAATTTTTTGATCCTTTGTTAATCCTACTTCTACCACCCATAATCATGTCATCGAAATTTTTTGAATTACTTATTTCTTTAATTAAAGAATTACAGACTGTTTTACTGATTATTTTTTCTCCAACAATGACTGGGAAGTTTGATTTAATTTTCTTTAGTTTGTTAATTTTCAGCATCTAGCTGTACATACCCTCTTTTACTCTAATCATTTTGTACATTAAATCATTTAATGGTGTGGCTATTCCATGTTTTTTTCCAATTTTAGATACAGCTCCACTTATGAAATCAATTTCAGTTTTTCTTTTGTAAAGTACATCAAAAGCCATTGAGGACTTGTTTGTTTGTTTTGAGTCAACAATTTTATTAAACATAAATAAACATTCATCTTCAGAAACATTAACACCATCTGCTATAGCAACTTCTCTTGTTTCTAAAATAATCTCTTTACCCAAACTTCTAGATAAGTCGTTGGCATTATTGTTTATATAAAGATCAGTATGATGTAGATCAAAAATAGCTGATAGTGGGCCTATTGCTGTTAAAGCAAAAAGTTTCATCCATTTTCTTTTTTTTACATCCTCAGCTGCAATCATTTCTAAGTTATGTGCAGTAAATGTGTCTGCAATTTCAGTTATTCTATCGGTTATTCCACCATCATATTCTCCAATCCAAGAAGGTAAAGCGGCGTGATTCATAATATGACCAGGGCCTAAGATATTTGATGCTTGTGTTGTTGTTCCCCCAATTACTTTTTCATCGCCAACAATACTTTTAATTATAGCTTCATGTCCAATTCCATTTTGAAAAGACATAAAAACTGTTTTATCTCTAATGATGTTTTTAATACTTTTTAAAGCAGGTTCTAGAGCTGTTGCTTTACACATTACTATAACAGCATCAACTTTTCCAATTGAGGATGGATCTGATGTTGCTGGTACTTTTATAAATCTATCACCACCATGGCCATCCATTTTTAGACCATTGTTATTAATTTCCTCAACATGCTCTTTCCAAACATCAATGAGCGTTACATTTAGACCTTTTTCTGCTAGCAGACCTCCAAATAGACAACCCATTGCTCCTGCTCCAAGAACTGCAACTTTTAAATCTTTATTATTCATTTTTAAAATTGAAATATATTTATGTAAAAAAATTATGCAATATATTATGTAACTAATTAATTTATGGAATTAAAAATAGAAAAAGGAATTTTCAAAAACTTTGAGTTAAAAGAAATATCAAACGCATTAGAAAAAGGTCTGTCAAATAATTATGAAAGTGTGAAAGCAGAAGTAATTGATTGTCCAAATTTAAGAAATTGGAATTGTCCATCTGAAGGTATGAGTGGTAACCAAAGGATAATCGATGTTGGAGGAGAGCCTTACATGCACGATCCTAAATATCTTGGAACTGAATTTGATTATTCAGAAATCTCAAAAATGATCGGATCAGAAAAATCTTACGCACTTGGAGCAGGATCTGGAGCAATGTCTTGTCTCGATGGACACTGTGGAGAATTAGTTATAAATGAAAACTTAATAACAAAAGAAAATAAGTCTTTAATTGCGAGGGTAGGAAAAGATAAAGAATGTATAGTAGAGGATTATAATGCAAGTAAACATGGTGGGCTTGGTAACATTTATTATTCAGATGGTGTTAAAGGAAAAGTTATTTATTTAAAGATAAAAAAAAGAACTGGAAAACAAGGTTCATTGCCTCAATCAATTAGAAAAGCACTTTCAGACAATCTTAAAATTGGGCATAAAATTCATATTGCTCTTGCTGGTGTATTTAGAGTTTTGAATGGAAAAATAAGATCACACGTACAACCAGATTATAAGGATATAAAACATGAATATTATGATCCACAATTGATGAAATGCACAAAAGATTTTCTACAATTTTATGAGCCTGTTGGACCAAAATTACAATGTTATACTGTTTTATGGACTGGTGATCCAACGGGTGGAGAATTAAATTTAAGAGAGTCTGGGGAGCATACTCACTTCCACTCATATGAGCATAAAAATGACGCTGGACATTATCATTTTGATGTATCGCCGGATGAAATTGAATATGAAGGATACTTTAACATTGCACAAGAAGTACATAGAGTGAATAATATCTATAAAGAATTAAAAAATATAAAATGAAAAAGATTTATACTTGGGCTGCTCAACCTGCCAACAGATCTCTTACAGTTGATGATCTTAAAAAGGCAAAAGGAAAAAAAAAATTTACTCAAGTCACAGCTAATACACTAGATGAAGCTGAGGCTGCAGAGAAGGCTGGATTTGATATGATAATCTGCAATGCTTTTAATGTAAAACAGGTGAGAGAGGGATCAAAGAAACTATTTTTAACTGCTGCACTGGTATTAAATAAGTTTGTCACTTCAGATGATATAATGAGAGGGGCGTTTGAAGCCTTAGAAAATGGAGCTGATGCTGTAATGACTCCTAGAAGCATGAAAATAGTAGAGATGTTGGCTAATGAAGATGTTCCAGTTATGGGACATCTTGGTTTAGTTCCAAGAAAATCCACATGGATTGGTGGATTAAGAGCAGTAGGAAAAAATAGTGAGGAGGCACACAATCTTTTTTTAAAATTTAAAAGATTGGAAAATGCGGGAGCTTTTTCTGCTGAATGTGAGGTTATCCCAGAAAATGTTATGGGAGAAATCTCTAAAAGAACAAATATAGTTACAGTTTCTTTAGGTTCAGGAAAAAAAGCAGATGTAATGTATTTGTTCATGGAAGATATATGTGGAGATACTTTAAATCCTCCAAGACATTCAAAAGCTTATGGAAATTTATTAAAATTAAAAAATGAAATAAAAGTTGAGAGAGTTCGAGCTCTCAAGGCATTTAAAAAAGATTCTATGTCAAATAAATTTCCTGGAAAGAAACAATCTATAAATTTAAATCAAAAGGAGTTTGAACTATTTCTTGAAAAACTAAATTAATAAGTCTCAGACTCTTTTTTGTTTATTGAGCCCTTCATTTTTTCAACAATTGCTTTAGCACCAGCACTCATTGCTCTTTGATCAGCTCCTATAGTCACAAAATTAAAACCTTTATCAATCATTTTTTGAGCATACTCAGTTGTTCCATTATGTATTCCTGCAAAGATATTATGTTTTTTAGCATGCTCTAATATTCTTAATATTTCAGAATATGCTTTTGTGTCCTCTGCTCTGTCAAAACCAGGCTTTTCTCCAATCGCTAAACTTAAGTCAGCTGGACCAATATATATCCCATCCACACCGTCAGTAGACATAATCTCATCTAATTTATCTAATGACTCTTTTGTTTCAATCATAGCTAACTTTAAAATTTCATCATTTGCATGATCAGCATAATCAGCCCCACCATAAATTAATCCTCTAACTGGACCAAAACTTCTATATCCTCTTGGAGGATACATGCATGCTTGTACAAATCTTTCTGCCTCTTCTTTATTGCTTACCATAGGACAAATTATTCCATAACAACCAGCGTCTAAAATTTTCATTATTTGTCCTGGTTCATTCCAATTTACTCTTGCAAGAGGCGTTACATCAGTTGAAGAAATTGTTTGAAGCATTGGAAGTGCGTTTGTGTAATCAACAAGCCCATGTTGCATATCAACAGTAAGAGAATCCCAACCTTGATGTGCCATAACTTCTGCAGAGACTGTGCTTGGTATCTGTAACCAGCCGTTAACAACTGGCTTTCCTTCAGCCATCATTTGTTTAACTTTATTTTTTCTCATTAATAATTAAGACCAAAATGAGTATATTTAATATTTAAATAATCCTTGATAGCCATTGATCCACCTTCTCTACCATAACCTGTCTGTTTGATACCTCCAAAAGGAACTTCTGCAAACGCAATAGTAGGATGATTTACTGCACATGTTCCAGTTTCCATTTTTTCTGAGACTTTGTGAGCTTTTTCTAAAGAATTTGTATAAATATAGCTTGCCAAACCTAAGTCATTATCATTAGCTCTTTCAACAACTTCATCTGTATCTTTAAACGTTAGTAGTGGAACTAATGGCCCAAAAGGTTCTTCTTTTGCAATTGTAAAGTTATCTTGAACATTGTCAAAAACAGTTGGTTCATAAAAATATCCTTTATTAAAACCTGATGGTCTCTTTCCGCCACATAAAACAGTTGCTCCTTCTTTTTTTGTTTTCTCGACTAATGCCTCTATCTCATTCAATCTCTTCTCTGTTGTTAATGGACCTAATATTGTGTCGTCATCCATTCCATTTCCAATTTTAAGTTTAGAAACTTTTTCAACTAATGTTTTTGCAAACTCATCTTTTTTCTTTTCATGGATATAAAATCTTGCCGGTGATATACAAACTTGACCGTTGTTTCTAAATTTTGCCGTTATTGCCATATCTGTAACTTTATTTATATCTACATCATCAAAAACTATAAAAGGTGAGTGACCACTTAATTCCATTGTTACTCTTTGAACTTTCTCAGCGGCTTGCTTTAAAATAAGTTTACCTACTCTAGTCGATCCAGTGATAGAAACTTTTTTAACTATATCAGAAGATATAAGTTGTGATGAAATTTGTGCTGGATCACCCGATAATAAATTAACAACACCTGGAGGAACTCCTGCATCATTTATAATATTCATTAGTTCCATTACACTTCCTGGAGTAATAACATCTGGCTTACATATTACTGAGCACCCAGCTGCTAAGGCAGTTGAAATTTTTCTAGAAGATAGAACTATTGGAAAATTCCATGGTATTAATCCTGCAACAACACCAACAGGCTCATATTTTACATACATTCTTGTGTGTTCAAATCTGCTCTCAACTATCTGACCATATATCCTTTTTGTTTCTTCTGAGTTCCATTCGAAAATGTCTGCTGCGCCTCCGACTTCTCCTTTAGCTTCAGACAAAGGTTTTCCAACTTCCAATGTAAGCCATTTTGCTAGTACATCAGTTCTCTCTCTCATAAGATCTGCAATTTTTCTTATAATTTTTGATCTTTGCCAAGGTGGAGTATTTCTCCAAACTTCAAGACCTTTTTCAGCTGACTTGAGTGCTTTATTTACATCTTCTTCACCAGCTTTTGATGCTTTGCCTATTACTTCTTCAGTTGCTGGATTTAACACATCGTAAGTTTCATTATTTTGAGATGATTGCCATTTACCATCAATGAATTGTCCAAATTTGCTATACATAATTTTTATTTTATGGTTTATTAGTTGAATTTTTGAGGAGAATATAACTAGAAAAATGAAAAAAATAAAGCTTACTTGCGCTCATGCTTTAGTTAAACATCTAATAGCTCAAAAAATCTATATTGACGGTAAAGTAGAGCCTTTATTTCCAGGGGCATTTGGTATTTTTGGCCATGGTAATGTTGCATGCATAGGTCAAGCATTAGAAGAAAATAAGGATAAACTTCCAACTTATAGAGGTCACCATGAACAAAATATGGCCTTAACAGGCATTGCTTTTTCAAGAGCTAAAAGAAGAAAACAAATTTTTATTGCAACAAGTTCGGTTGGACCAGGATCTACAAATCTAGTTACAGCATCAGCAGTAGCAATGAGTAATAGATTGCCAATTTTATTTTTACCTGGAGATACTTATGCAAATAGAATGCCAGATCCAGTTTTGCAACAGGTTGAACACTTTTCAAATCCAGGAATGACTGCTAATGACTCATTTAAACCAGTTACAAAATATTTTGATAGAATTACAAGACCAGAGCAAATATTACAGTCACTTCCTCAAGCAATTCAAACCATGTTAGATCCAGCAGATTGTGGCCCTGCGTGTTTATCTTTATGCCAAGATGTACAAGGAGAAACATTTGAATATCCAGAAGAATTCTTTAAAGAGAGAGTTCACAATATTAGAAGACCCAAGCCAGATGATTTTCAAATTAAACAAGCTGTTGAAAGAATTAAGAATTCCAAAAACCCAATTATAATTTCAGGTGGAGGAGTATTTTATTCTGACGCCATGGAAGAGTTAAGTAATTTTGCAGTTAAACATAATATACCAGTAACTCAAACAGTTATGGGATACTCAACAATGAAAAGAGATCATTCTCATTTTGTAGGACCAATAGGAGGACTTGGAGGGAAGGCTGCAAATAATTTAGCTAAAGAAACTGATTTAGCAATTTGTATTGGTACAAAATTAGCTGACTTTACAACTGGATCATGGGCGAATTTTGAAAATCCTCAATTTAAACTAGTTTCAATTAATATTGCTAGACACGATGCAAATAAACATTTAGCAGATGCAGTTATTGGAGATGCAAAAGTATCATTAATAGAATTATCAAATGCACTTGGAGATTGGAGATCATCTGATAATTGGCATAAAAAATCACAAGATGAGCTTAAGTCTTGGAATGAATATGTAGATAAAGAGAGTGGTCCAACTAATCAAGATTTACCAAGTTATGCTCACGCTGTTGGAGCAATTTATAGGAATTCAGATCCAACTGATATAGCTGTTACAGCAGCAGGAGGTTTAGTCGGAGAAGTTGTTCAAGTTTGGCGGCCAAAAGAGTTAAATACACATGAGACAGAGTGGGGATTTAGTTGCATGAGTTATGAAATTTCCGGTGCTCTTGGAATTAAAATGGCAAACCCAGATAAAGATGTTATTGCATTTGTGGGAGATGGTTCATATTTATTAAACAATTCTGACATATATTCTTCAGTATTAACGAATAACAAATTAATAATTATCGTGTGTGATAATGGAGGTCATGCTGTTATAAATAGACTTCAATTGTTCAAGGGTGGAAAAGAATTTAATTGTTTATTTAATTCATCGAATGTTCAAGATTTTAAAGAAGTTAATTTTGCTCAACATGCTGCAAGTATGGGTGCAAAATCAGAACATGTTTCTAGTATTTCAGAATTAGAAGAGGCATTTAAAAGAGCTAAGCAGTCAGATATCACTTATGTCATTTCAATCAAAACACATAGTTATGAATGGCTTGAGGGATCTGCTTATTGGGAAAGTCCTACGCTTGAAATACCAACATCAAAAGAAAATGAAGAAGCATTAAAACTCCATAAAGAAGGAAAATCAAAACAGAGACAAGGTGTTTAAAAACTTTTTATGAATAAGGTTTTTAAAATTGGTTTAATAGGTTGTGGACATATCGCTGAAACATACTTTAGAGCTGAAAAATATTTCAATAATATTAAAATTGTTAAATGTGCAGATATTAATGTGAAAGCTGCACAACGTTGTGCATTAAACTATGGAATAAAATTTTTAACTGTAAATGAACTGCTACAAGATAAAGAGGTTGAAATTATTTTAAACCTTACAATTCCAAAAGCGCATTATTCAATATCTAAAAAAGCTTTAACAAATGGAAAACATGTATACTCTGAAAAGCCATTAGCAATAAATTTAAAAGATGGGAAAGATTTAATAAAATTTTCAAAGAAAAAAAAATTATATTTAGGTAATGCTCCCGATACATTTTTGGGCGGTGGAATTCAAAAATCAAAAGAACTAGTTGAAAAAAACATAATTGGAAAAATTAAATTAGGCAATGCAGTTTTTGCTTTTCCTGGAATTGAGTCTTATCATCCTAACCCTGAACCTTGGTTTGCAAAAAATGAGGGAGGTCCTGTTATTGATATGGGACCGTATTATATTACCGCTTTAGTAAATCTGTTAGGACCTGCAAAAAAAGTATCTAGCACCATCATTCAAGGTCAAAAATATAGAACTATTGGTATAGGACCCAAAAAAGGAAAAAAATTTAAGGTAGAATGTCCAACTACTTATTTATCTACAATCACTTTTAAAAATAACTCCGTTATAAGATTAACATTATCATTTGATGTAATAGCTCATCAAAGAAATCACATTGAATTATACGGAGAAAAGGGCTCAATGATTGTTCCTGACCCAAATATGTTTGGTGGATCAGTGTTAACTTGTAATAAATTAGGGGAAAATTGGAAAGAATTTAAGACTACAAAAATGTCTTTGGGACGTATTAACATAAGAACACAAAGTTCTAGAGCTAACGAAGCACCAACTAATGCAAACTATCGAGGAGCTGGATTATCAGAAATGGCATATTCAATTGAGAATAAAAGAAAACATTTATGTAATGGTGAGATATCTTTACATGTATTAGAAATTATTACTTCTATTATGAAAGCAGCTAAATTTGGAACATCTGTGTCAATTAATTCTAATTGTGTAAAACCAAAAAAGTTTTTAGAAATAGATGCAAAGAAATTACTTAAATAAATAGACAGTGAAGAAACATATAGTTATTTCTGATCCATATCCAAGAAGATTAGATTTAATCTTTTCAAAAAAAAAACTTAAGGAATTAAAATCAAAATATAAATTAATAACTGCTCCTAAGTTAAATAAAAAAGATTTTTATGAAAAAAATATTCATAAAGCTACTTTTATAATGGGTCAACCAGATCTTGATAAAAATCTTTTATCAAAAGCTTCTAAGTTAAAATGTATTATAAATGTCGAAAGTAATTTTATGGATAATATTGACTATGATTATTGCTTTAAAAAAAAAATTGATGTAATCGCTACATCACCTGTTTTTTCAAAGCCTGTTGCTGAAATAGCCTTAGGTATGACTTTGTCTATATTAAGAAATATACATAATGCTCATTTTGATTTTGTAAAAGGTAAAGAAAAATATGGTTTAAAGAGTAATTTGAATGCTTCCCTTTTGGCAAATAAAAAAATTGGTTTACTTGGTTTTGGAGATTTAGCTAAGGCGCTTTATCCATTGCTGCTACCATTTACAAAAAATATAAATGTTTATGATCCCTGGGTCCCAAATAAAATAATAAAAAAAGCTGGTTTTAAGTCTATTAATTTAAAAAAAATGTTTAGTGATTGTGAGATTATTTATGTTCTAGCAACTGTCACAACTAAAAATAAAAATTTAATAAGCAAAAAATTATTAAATAAAATGAAGCCTAAATCAGTTTTTGTTTTAATGAGTAGAGCAGCAATCGTTAATTTTGTGGACCTAAAAAAAAGAATTAAAAAAGGAGATATATATGTCGCAACAGATGTATTTCCTGAAGAACCTGTAAAAAAAAATGATCCAATTAGAAAGCTTAAAAATATATTGTTTTCAGCTCATAGAGCCGGAGCTTTAGAACAGGCTTTTTTTGAAATGGGTGATATTGTTCTAAAAGATATGAACTTAATTTTAAAAAAAATGCCTCCAAAATTCTGCAAAAGGGCTCAAAGAAAAACGGTAAATCTGTTAGCCTCAAAACCTGTTGCAATTAACTGATTTTTTTATATTTTCTTCACTTATGTCATCAATTAATCAATTACTTCTAGAAGCAAAAAGTGTAACAAAATACTTTGGAACCATAACAGCTCTTGAGAATGTAAATTTAAAGATACATGCAGGAGAATGTCTTGGTGTTGTGGGCGATAATGGAGCTGGAAAATCAACTTTAATGAAGGTTTTATCAGGGCTATACAAACCAAGTGCAGGCTCATTATTCTTTGATGGCAAAGAGAAGATTTTAGAAAGCCCTAAAGATTCTCAAAATTTAGGTCTAGAAATGGTTTATCAAGACTTGGCATTAGCTGGCAATCTTCCAATAGGTGAAAATATTTTTTTAGGGCGTGAACCAACTAAAAATCTTGGACTACTTAAATTTCTAGATTATAAAAAAATTAAAGAACTTACTGATGCGCATCTTGGTAAATTAAAAATTAATGTCAAAAGCGCTGATCAAAAAGTAGAAGAACTTTCAGGTGGTCAAAGGCAAGCAGTTGCAATTGCAAGATCAACAGCATTTAATGCTAAAGTTGTAATAATGGATGAACCAACTGCTGCACTTGCAATTAAAGAAGTTGGTAAAGTTCTAGATCTTATAAATAGTTTAAAACAAACAGGTGTTGGAGTAATAGTTATCAGTCATAGAATGGATGATATTTTTGCCGTGTGTGATCGTGTGATGGCCTTGTTCCAAGGAACAAATTTTGCAGAGTCTGAATTATCTAAAACTTCAAGAGATGAAGTAATAGGTTGGATTATGGGTAAAAAATAATTATGGAAAATAAAGATCAAGAAAAAAATTCGCTGTATTTAAAAATAATGCCATACCTTGAAAAGTATGGAATATTATTGCTACTGGTAATAATGATTGTAGTAATGCACTTCCTTCAGCCAGATGTTTTCTTATCCTGGAGAAATGTTACCAATGTATTCAAACAAATTTCCTGGCAATCGATGTTAGCATTAGGTGTGTTTATGGTGATAGTTACAGCAGGGATTGATCTATCGGTTGGATCAATAATGATGTTGTCGTTAATGATACTTGCAATAGTTGCTAAAGCAGGAGCGCCTTGGTACATAGTAGTAATAACGCCTTTGATAGCAGGATTTCTATGTGGTCTATTTAATGGATTAGGAATAACCCTCCTGAGGATGCCTCATCCTTTCATAATGACTTTAGGAACATTGTATATATTTAGAGGTACAGGAAATTTAATTTCAGGTGGAACGCCAATAAGTGGTTTTACAGACGAAGTTAGATATCTTGGTCATGGACGGATTGATTTAACTTGGCTAGGTTTAGAAAAATCACAATATTTACCAGTCAGTTTAGTTCTTATTGCAATTGTTTACATAATTTTTTGGATATTTATGAATAAAACTCGAACAGGAAAATGGATTTATGCAATAGGAGGAAATCCTAATGCTGCAAGAGCCTCCGGTATTAACGTCAATAAAATTCTAGTAATAGTTTACTCACTCTGTGGATTTTTATCTGGAATTGGAGCACTTATTTTAGCTGGACGAACAGATTCGGGATATCCTAATGCTGGATTACAATCTGAATTAGATGCAATAGCAGCATGCATTATTGGCGGAGCGAGTTTTTTTGGAGGAAGAGGTACAGTTCTTGGAGTTTTTGCTGGTGTAATGATCATGGGTATTTTAAGAAATGGTCTTAATCTGATGGATGTAAGTTCATTTTGGCAACAGGTGCTAATTGGATCTATTATAGTGTTAGCTGTATATATCGACGTTCTTAGAAGAGATCTTGGTACAAGAAAATAGTACACCTAAAAGTTGTAACTGTAAATTTGATGGTCTTTTATAACAGTTGAATTTTTTTTAAAAATTTCATTAAATTAATTTTTTAATAATTATTAAAGGGGTAAATATATGAGAGAACTAAACAGAAAAATTGTTGTTTTCATTTCAGCAATTTTTTTATTGATTAGCATGGGGTCAGTATCTTTTGCTGACGGGCATGGTAAAAAGATCTTATTCAGTATTAAAGGACCTGGTTCTGGAAACCCATTCTGGGCTTCTGTAACAAAAGGTGCTGAAGAAGAGGCAAAAAAATTAGGAGTAAAATTAATTTTAATTGCTCCTCCACAAGAAGGTGATGTACAAGCTCAGATTAACCAAGTTGAGGACCAACTTGCAAAAGGGGTTGATGCACTAGCACTTGCACCAGGGGATCCAAACGCTTTTGCACCAATTGTAGACGATGCGATTAAAAGTGGTGTTCCAGTTGTATTTGTTGATACAAAAGGAATCAATGAAGGTGTAACTTTTATTGGGACAAATAATATGAACGGTGCAGAATTAGCTGCAAAATTTATTTGTGATAAAACTCCAAAAGGATCTGATGTTGCAATTCTTACTGGAATTGAATCTCAATCAACTGCGTTACTAAGAAGAGATGGTGCAATTAAAGGATTTAAAAACTGTGGTTTAAATCTTGTTGCTACTCAAACAGCTGAGTGGGATACTGCAAAAGGTAGATCTGTTACTGAGTCAATCATTTTGAAAAATCCTAACATCAAAGCAATATTTGCTTCTAACGACAATATGGGCTTAGGTGCAATGCAAGCTCTTAAGGATGCTGATATGAATGATGTAATTGTTGTTGGTTTCGATGCTACTCCTGATGCTGCTACAAGTATCTTAAAAGGAGAGATGACTGCAACAATAGCTCAGTTCTCATACAACATGGGTGCATATGGAGTTAAATATGCTCTTGAGTTAGCTAATGGTGGAAGCATTGATCCTAATATTGATACAGGAACACAATTAGTAACTAAAGAAAACGCTAACGATTTTAAATAATCTTTAGAAAAAACAAAATTAAAAGGGTGGAATTTCATTTCACCCTTTTTTTTTATGTAATATAGTGTTCTAATGCTAATTAATATTAATCCAATTTTAAATCCTGAACTATTATATCATTTAAGAGCCATGGGACATGGTGATAAATTAGTGTTAACAGATGCAAATTTTCCTGCTTATTCTCATTCTTTAAATAATAAAGTAATTAGATTAGATGGTGTAAATATCTATGAAGCTGCAAAAGCTATTCTTTCAGTTTTTCCACTTGATAGTTTTATAGCCTCTGCTGCAGAAAGAATGCAAGTTGATAATAAACCCGAAGAATTAACAGAGTGTCACAAAGATTTTATAAAAGCTGTGAAAGAAACCTCTGGAGAAAATTGGAAAGTAGGCTCAATTGAGAGGCAAGAATTTTATAAAGTAGCAAAGAAATCTCAATTAATCGTATCTACTTCTGAAACAAGACCTTATGGATGTTTTATACTAACAAAAGGAGTAATTAAACCAGATGGTAGCGTTTGGGTTCTTGATAAATAATGAACTCTATATGCATTTTTGGAGTATTCGTAGCTGACCTATGTTTCTTTGCTGAAAAAATTCCTGTTAAAGGAGAAACAGTTTTAGGTAATAATCATATAATTGGACCAGGCGGCAAAGGGTCTAATCAAGCAATTGCTGCTGCAAGACTTGGTGGAAACGTAAATTTTATCACTAAAATAGGAAAAGATCAAAATGCAAAGATGGCTCTCAAGCTTTATGAAGAAGCTGGAATTAATACAGGTTCAATAATCCAAGACCCAAATCAGTCAACAGGTGTTGCAGGTATAATGATAAATGAAAAAACAGGGGATAATGCAATCAATATTGTACCAGGAGCAGCTGGGTCGATATCTAATGAAGATATTGATAACAATATTGATTTTATAAAAAAATCAGAAATTTTTTTAACACAACTAGAAACACCTAATGATGTAACCAGTTATGCACTAAATAGAGCAAAAGAAACAGGATCTGTTACGATTTTTAATCCTGCTCCTGCTTCAGATATTAAAGAGAGTGATTTTAAATGTATTGATTATTTTACTCCTAATGAAACTGAAGCAAGTTTTTATTTAGGTAAAAAGGTTGAAAGTAAAACAGAAATTGAAGAAGCTGCAAAAATTTTTCTAGCAAAAGGAGTAAAAAATATAGTCATAACATTAGGCCCAAAGGGTCTTTACTTTGCAAACTCTGATAAAAGTTTTTTTATAGATGTTTATAGTTTAAAGGATAAAGTTATAGATACAACAGGAGCAGGTGATGCTTTTAACGGAGCTTTTGCTTATGCTTTATCCAATAAATTAAAAATCAAAGATGCTTTGGAATTTTCAAATAAAGTAGCTGCAATTTCCACGACAAAAGCAGGTGCAGCAAATTCAATGCCTAAAATTAATGAAGTACAAACTTATTAGTTACTCGATTATTTTGAAATCTGATTTAAATTTATCAGTAATAGTTAAACCTAGGCCAGGTTTATTGTCGTCCAAGTTTATAAATCCGTTTTCAGGAGCTGGGTCACCTTCAAAAATATAGTAAAATAGCTCATTACCAATTTCTACATCGTGAACAGGAAAAAATTCAGATATAGGACAATTAAAGTTAGACATTGTTAAATGATAATTATGCATTTGCCCAGCATGTGGAATGACTGGAACTTGATAAGCTTCAGCTAACGCATTTATTTTATTTGCAATAGTGAAACCACCAACCCTATTATTGTCATATTGAATATAACTAACTGCTTTTAAATCTAATAATTGTTTAAATCCAAATAAGTTGAATTCATGCTCTCCACCAGATATTGGAATAGCATTCATATTATTTAGCTCAGCATAACCATGAATATCGTCTGCTATCACAGGCTCCTCTAGCCATCTAGGATTAAATTTTACTAATTTAGGAATCATTCTTTTGGTGTAATCTAAATTCCATCCCATATAACATTCCATCATAAGGTCTGTGTCATAGCCAATCACTTCTCTAACAGCCTCTGCTAATTCTAAATTTTTTTTCATTCCATCAGGCCCATCTTTTGGTCCCCATCCAAATCTCATTTTAAACATTTTAAAACCTTGCTTAACATAGCTTTCAGCTTCTTTTTGCAGTTCTTTAATTGGTTGGCTATAAAGTTTTGAGGCATAAACTGGAATTTTCTCTTTAGTTCTTCCGCCTAATAATTTGAAAACAGGTTTATTTGTAATTTTTCCCATTATGTCCCAGAGCGCAATATCAATTGCTGAAATTGCTACCATTCCTAACCCTCTTCTTCCCCACGCATGAGTTCTTCTATACATTTTTTCCCAAACATAAGCATAATCAAAAGGATCCTCACCAATAACTAGAGGATTTAAATAAGTATCAATAGTTTTTTTTACTAATTGTGGTGCAAGCGCTGCATTTCCAATTCCAATAATTCCATCGTCTGTTTCAACTTCGCATATTAACCATTCATGAAATCTAAATGAACCCATAGCATCTGATTTTTCAAACAAAAGGTCAGAAGCATTTGTGCAAAAATTATTTTGCGGTGGAACAGTTTTGCCATTCCATTGATAAACTTTTGTTCGAATACTTTTAATTTTAGACATTTAATTATTTTTATTTTCAGCCATTGTTAATGCAATTTTGAATGAATTCAAAGTAGGTTCTAAATTTGCTTTATTTTTACCTGCAATATCAAATGCTGTTCCATGAGCAGGAGTGGTTATAGGTATAGGCAAACCACCTTGTACGGTTACACCTCTATCAAATCCAAATGCTTTTAAACCTGATTGTAAAGCATCATGATACATACCAACAATACAATCATGATTTCCATCTTTATAAGCAGTAATAAAAGAAGTATCACACGGCAAAGGTCCATCAGCATCAATACCTAGTTTTTTTGCCTCCTCTATTGCAGGTATAATTTCTTCTTTTTCTTCTGTTCCAAATTCAGCATGAGGATTTAGTGCTTGGACTGCTACTCTTGGTTTTTTTATACCATTTAGTTTCATTGCTTCATTAATCAGTTTAATTGGTTTAATTATTTTTTCTTTTTTTATATTATTTGGGACTTCTCTAATTGGAATATGTGATGTTACTCGTGCAGTCCAAAAATTATCAATTACATTAAATTCACAAAAAAAATTTTTAACATTAAGCTTTTCAGCCATTAAGTGTAATTCATCAGAATACTTATTTCCTCCGAGTTTAAGGCTTGTTTTGTTAAATGGTCCAAAGTTTATTGCATGAATTTTATTTTCCTTAGCAAGTTTTAAAGCTAAATTCAAAGAAGCTAAAACGCTTTCTCCCGCCTCTTTAGAGCACTCAGATAATTTATAATTATGATTTTTACCTTCAGAGATATCTAGAAAAAATTTATTATCTTTTGTAAAATCAATACTATCAAAATTTTCAACGAAATTTAAATTATGAGATATACCTGAAATTTTATTTCCACTTTCTAAAATATTTTTTTCACCTATGATAATTACATTAGCCTTGTTTGTGATTTCCTCAGATAATAGTTTTGAGACCAATTCGGGACCTATACCAGAAGGATCCCCTAGAAGAACCGCTATGTTAATTTTATTTTGGGCCATTTTTTACTTTACGCTATGTATCAGATTATGTTTATATATTTAAATATAAATTAACTTAAAAAGAGGGAAATAATGAAAAAAAGTTTTAAATTATTTTTAGCTGCCGCATTTTTGGTAACTGAATTTTTCGTTGTTGCACTTCCACTTATGATTACTTCTGCAAAAGCAGATGGGCACCCAATCCAAGCAATTACTCACGCTGGTTTTGGTGGTGGAACAGACGTAACAACTAGAATGATGTTACTAAGAACTAGAAGGTATCTAAAACAAGATATGCAATTAGTTAACAAAAAAGGTGGTGGTGGAGCAGCATCAATGGATTATATGATGACTTTACCAGCAGACGGTCAACATACTTTAACTTGGACAACAGGACATGCTGTTTCTATGGCATTAGGAAAAACAAAAGTTAAATTAAGTGATATGCAACCACTTGCTAGAGGAACTGATGATCCTCAATTATTTGTCGTAAATTGTAAAAATGATATTAAAGATGCTAAAAAATTTATTAACGCTCAAAAATCAAAATCATTAAAATATGGTACTACTCATGTTGGTGGTATTGATGATGTAAGTGCGATTGCTTTTACAAAAAAAGGAAAATTAACAGACCCAACAATTGTTCCTTATAAAGGTGTTGGTCCTATTAAAACTAACCTTATCAAAGGAGATATTGATGTAGGTGTTTTAAACTTAGGTGAAGCAGTTACTGAAATTGAAGATGGAACATTATGTGTTTCAGTTGTTCTTGCAAGTAACAGAATGGAAAAATTAAGTAATGTTCCTACTGCTACAGAGCTTGGAATACCAGTTGTATTATCAACTGTTAGAGGATTTGTAACAAGAAAAGGAGTTCCAGCAGACAGAAAGAAACAATTGGAAGATGCTATGATAAAAGCTATGGAGCATAAATATTTCCAAAGCTTTTTAACTGACATCGGACTTGATTCAACTAGTGTTGTTGGAGCTGATGAGTGGGGTAAGCAAATGGAAGTGATGCTTGCAGAAATGACTGCTCAACTTAAAGCTTTGGGTTACATTAATTAGTCATAAGAAAGTACATTTTTTTATGAATAATGTACAAAATAAAAAAAGGGCAAACAAAAGTTTGCCCTTTTTTTTTAAAGATGAATTTAAAGTATTTTTTGTAATAATTTTTTTTTCTACAATATTATTAATTTCCACATTTACCTTTGATAAAGTTCCACCAATTTTAAACAGAGGAATTCAACCCGCGACCTTCCCAAAGGGATTGTTGGTATTGATAATGTTTTTGACGACAATTATTTATTACCTATCTTTCAAAAATCCTTGGAAAAAAGAAAAAAAACTTCCAAAACCATTTTTTTTAACAATCTTAAGTTTTATTTTATTTGTTATAATTTCTAAAACATTAGATTTTTTCTTAGCTATTTCGGTTCTTTCAATATTTGTCTCTTACAATTGGGGTGAAAAAAGAGTTTTTTATTTACTATTAGTTGGAATTATATTTCCACTAGTAGTTTTTATATTTTTTGAAATGATACTGGGTCTTAGATTTCCTCCAGGAATAATTACAAACCTTTATTATTACTAGTATGGATAATCTTTTATTAATGATGGCGCCTTTATTTAGTTCCAAGTTATTAATTGTTTTACTTTTTGGAACTTTATTTGGACTAATTTTAGGTGTTTTACCAGGATTAGGTCCTACAACAGGTGGAGCATTAATTTTACCGTTTACTATGACTTTAGACCCTCTTTCAGCAATAGTTCTTTTAACATCAATTTATTGTGCTGGAACATATGGTGGTGCAATTACTGCAGTTTTAATAAATACGCCAGGAACTCCAGCAGCAGCAGCCACTTGTCTAGATGGTTATCCTTTAGCTCAAAAGGGAGAAGCAGGAAGAGCTTTAGGCATGGCAACAGTTTCAAGCACAGTGGGTGGAATATTTAGTGTGATAGTTTTGGTATTTTTTGCACCTGTATTAGCTAAACTTGCCTATGAATTTGGCCAACCAGAATATTTTGCATTAGCTATTTTTGGTTTAACTATGCTTGCATCAATTGGTGAAGGAAGTCCAATTAAAAATTTAATAGCTGGTGCATTTGGAATTTTAATTTCTACTATCGGAAAAGATTTTATGACTTCAATTGATAGATTTACTTATGGAATTAATGAACTTTCAGTTGGTATTGGATTTATCCCAGTAGTAGTAGGCTTATTTGCTATAAGCGAAATGTTAACTCAGTCAACACTTCTTGATCAAGTGTTCAAAAGAGTTGCATTAAAAGCAGTAAAACTTCCATCTTTAGATGATTATAAGAAAACATGGAAAACAATTCTAAGATCAAGCGGCATAGGTTCTTTCATTGGTGTTTTGCCAGCAGAGGGAGGAACTGTTGCATCTTTAATTGGTTACTCAGAGGCAAAAAGATTTTCTAAAGAACCAGAGGAATTCGGCAAAGGATCAATAGAAGGAATTGCCGGAGCTGAGGCTGCCAATAATGCTGCTACTGGTGGCGCAATGGTTCCAACTTTAGCTCTTGGAATTCCTGGGAGTGCTACAACAGCAGTAATATTAACTGGTTTAATTATTCATGGTGTAAGACCAGGTCCAGATTTATTTAGAGAACAGCCAGACTTTTTATATGGAATTTTTGGAGCAATGTTAATTGCAAATGTTTTATTTTTTATATTTGGTTTTTTTGGTGCAAAATTATTTGCAAGAATAACTCTTGTTCCTAACAAAATTTTGTGGCCTATGATTTTTGCTGTATCTGTATGTGGAACTTATTCTTTAAGTCAGTCAATAATTGATGTCTGGATAATGTTATTCTTTGGTGTACTTGGATTTTTTATGAGAAGATTTGGTTTTTCAGTTGTTCCAGTAATTATAGGATTAATTTTAGGAGAATTAGTAGAAGGAACCTTAAGACAATCTTTAGTGATTTTTGATGGAAATTGGTTTATGTTTTTAACAAGACCTATAGCTTTAACCTTTTTTATTTTATCTTTAATTGCATTGGCTTTTCCTTTATTAAGATCAAAAAAAGAAAAAAATTAATATGATCAATTTTGACTTAAAAAACAGAGTTGCAGTTGTTACAGGAGGAGCACAAGGTTTTGGACTAGCTATTACGGAGAGATTTATTGCTTCAGGAGCAAGCGTAGTAATTTGGGATATAGATGAAGAGGCAATTAAAACTGCAATAAAAAAAATTAATTCAGATAAGGTTTCATACCAAATTGTAGATGTTGGAAATTATGAAAGTATAGAGAAAAATTTAGCTGATGTTGAAATAACTCACAAAAAAATTGATATTTTCATTAATAATGCAGGTGTTGCAGGTAAAAATACCACGGTCGTTGATTATCCACTTGATGAATGGAAAAAAGTTATAGATCTAAATTTAAATGCAGTATTTTATTGTTGTAAAGCAGTTACCCCCTACATGATAAAGAATAATTATGGAAGAATTGTTAATATTGCTTCTATTGCTGGAAAAGAAGGCAACCCTAATGCAAGTGCATATAGCACATCTAAAGCTGGAGTTATAGGTTTAACTAAATCACTTGGAAAAGAGTTAGCATTAAACAATATAGCTGTTAATTGTGTAACCCCTGCTGCTGCAAAAACAAGAATATTTGATCAAATGACTGAGGAACATATAAATTATATGTTATCTAAAATTCCTAGAAATAAATTTGCCAAAGTAGACGAATTAGCATCTCTAGTGACTTGGTTATCAAGTGAAGAAAATTCTTTTTCAACAGCTGCAGTATTTGATTTAAGTGGTGGAAGAGCAACTTATTAGTTATGCAAATAGGAATTGATGTAGGTGCCACAAAAATTGAAAGTGTGGTGTTAGATGAAAATGGTAATGAAAGTAATCGTGATCGAACAGATTGTCCGAAAGATTATTTTCAAATTATAAAAACTATAAAAGAAATCGATAAGAAGTTAGAAAAAGAATTTAATAAAGAATTGCCAATTGGTGTTTGTCATCCTGGTGTACATTCTCCTCAAACTGGATTAGTTAAGAATGCACCAAATTGTTATTGGTTAGAAAAAAAACCATTTCAAAACGATTTGAGGAAAGAATTAGGTAAAGAAGTATTTTGTGAAAACGATGCAAATTGCTTTGCTTTGTCAGAGGCTTTAGATGGTTCAGGAAAACACTATAAAATTGTATATGGAATTATAATTGGTTCTGGTGTTGGTGGAGGTTTGGTAATAGATAAAAAAATTGTTAGTGGGCCTAATGGAGTAGCAGGTGAGTGGGGACATAATCAAATTAATCATTTAATTGCAAAAAAAGAAAACTTTGAATCTACCAATTTAAGAGAAGGTGAGATTGAAAGCTTTATGTCAGGTTTAAATTTAGCAAAAAAATTTAATAAAAAGTTTAAAAAGAATTTAAAGACAAATCAAATTTTTGAATTATATAGAAGGCATGATTTAGATGCTGAAGATTTAATTGACAACTTTAAATTAAATTTAGCAAT
>CACJUO010000013.1 GCA_902596675.1 uncultured Pelagibacteraceae bacterium
GTTTGATAACAAAAGTGATTATTCATCCCCAAATGAAAATGATGAGGCTTTAGTCCTACATACTTCAGGAACTACCTCGAGGCCAAAAATTGTTCCACTATCAAATAATAATATTTATTCATCTTCTGAAAATATTTCAAAAAGTTTAAGTCTTACAGATAATGATCATTGTTTAAATATTATGCCATTATTTCATATTCATGGACTAATCGCAGTTTTAGCAACATCAATGAAAGCAGGTGCATCAGTATGTGCCTCTAGCGGTTTTAATGCATTGAAGTTTCTTGATTTGGCTAGATTAGAAAATATTACTTGGTACTCAGGTGTTCCAACAATGCATCAAGCAATTTTATTAAGAGCTAATAAAAATAAGGAAGCAGCAAAAAACTTAAATTTAAGATTAATTAGATCTTCTTCAGCTTCATTACCTCCTGCTGTCTTTAAAGATTTAAATGAGGCATTTAATTGTCCTGTTATTGAAGCATATGGGATGACTGAAGCAACACATCAAATGACCTCAAATCCTTTACCGCCAAAACAACAAAAAGCAGGATTTGTAGGCCTTCCAGCAGGCCCTGAGGTATGTATTATGAATGAAAATGGCGATGTAATGAAACAGGGTGAAGAAGGCGAAGTATGTATAAAGGGTGAAAACGTAACACTTGGCTACGAAAATAATGAAGAAGCAAACAAAACAAGTTTCACAAATGGTTGGTTTAGAACCGGTGATCAAGGATATTTTGACGAAGAGGGATATTTGAAAATTTCAGGAAGATTGAAAGAAATAATTAATAAGGGTGGAGAAAAAATATCTCCTTTAGAGGTAGATAATGTTTTAATGGATCATCCATCAATAGATCAAGCTGTGTGTTTTGGCTATGAGGATAAAATGCTTGGAGAAAATATAGCTAGCGCCATAATTATTAAGTCTGGAGAGATGTGTTCAGAAGACGATGTATTAAAATATGCTAAAGAAAAATTGGCAAAATTTAAAATTCCTAAGAAAATTTTTTTTGTAGATGAAATTCCAAAGGGAGCAACTGGTAAGTTACAGAGAAACGTTTTGGCAAAAAAATTTGGTTTAATTAGTTAATGACAAAAATTTGTATATTTGGTGCAGGATCTATCGGTGGATATTTGGCAGCTTGTTTAAGTAAAACAAATATAGATTTATCTCTTATAGCAAGAGGACCACACAAAAAAGCGATAGAAGAAAATGGATTAACATTAATTAAAGAGGGTAGGTCTGAAAACTTTAAATTAAAAGTAACCGATGATCCCAAATCATTAGATGAACAAGACTATATATTTATTTCTGTAAAGGCTCATGCAATTTCAAATATCGTTGATTCACTAAAAAATATTATTGGAGAAAAAACTTCGATTATATCAGCTGTAAATGGACTTCCTTGGTGGTATTTTTATAAAGCAAATACTGGAACAAATTTAGACAACCATCATATTGATAGCGTGGATCCCGAGGGAAAAATATGGAAACATTTAGATCCTGCAAAAGCAATTGGTTGTGTTGTTTACCCAGCTGCTGAAATAACCGAACCAGGTGTAATAAAACATAATGGAGGAGAAAGATTTACACTTGGTGAACCTGATGGATCTAAATCAGAAAGACTTAAATTCATTGCTGATTTATTAATTGCAGGTGGCTTAAAAGCTCCTCAAAAAAGTAATTTAAGAGATGAAATTTGGATAAAACTTTGGGGTAATTGCTCATTTAATATTATTAGTGCTCTTTATGATAAAACTTTAGATGAAATTGGAAATGATCCAGAATTGTTGAAAATAGTTAGAAAATTGATGGAGGAATGCCAACAAGTAGGTGAAAAAATTGGTGTGAAATTTAATGTTTCTATTGATCATAGAATAAATGCTGCGATTTCTATAAAGGGTCATAAACCATCAACAACTCAAGATCTACATGCTAAACGTCCATTAGAAATTGATCCAATTATTGGTTCTCTTATTGAAATTGGTAACAAAGTTAACATTAAAACCGAAAATTTAAAATCTGAGTACGAAAAATTAAAAACAAAAGCGGAAAATCTTGGTTTATACGAAAGATCAAAATTAATTGATCAAATCACAAAATAATTAAAAGTTTAAAGATATATCTCTGTGGATAGAATTACATTTTGAAACATATATAGCTTGTTCTTTTGTAAGTTTTGATTGCAATCTTAATCCAATAGTCTCACTAATAACTTTGTCATGAGCATCTATTCTATCCATATATTTTTTCTTGAAATTTTTTCTCCAACTAACTTCTTGCTCAAATAACGCAATAGTATCGACCGTTGAAGATTGAAGTTTTTCGAAATCAACTTCGTCCTCATCCATTAAAGTGATTAGATAATCTAATTTATCTGCAAACTCATCAGATCCAGAAATTTCTCCGACCTTTTCAAATATATTATCTATAAATTCTATTGCGTCAATGTAACCTCTGTTATCTATTTTATTTTTAAGAAGTTTCATTTCTTGTTCTAATTCTTCAAATTTTTCACCATCATTTATAAAACTCTTAATCAACAATAAATCTTCGTAAGCATTATCAACTGTTTTTCGATATTTTCTTGTTGCAAGATTTTTTGCTTTATTAATTTTGTTAAATTCATCATTTTTTGATTTCCATTCCTCTGGGATTTGACTACTTATCTCGTCTATTTCTAGTTTCACATTTTCAATTTTTTGTTCAAGTTTGTTTTTATCTGAAACATCTTCATCATCTAAGTTTCTAATCTCAGCTTTATACTTATCTATCTTTTTATTTAATTTTAAAATTTTCTTTTGTTTCTTTCTTGTTTTAAAATGTAAGTCTCTGTAATCGATTGCATAATCGTTATATAATGTCTCTGTGCTTTTAACCTCATTAACAAGTTCAAAAGAGTACTTAGAATTATCAACATGGCGTTGGAAATAACTTAATTTATCTGCTGGTAAGTTTGCAAGAATAATGTCGTCAAAGTCAGTTATACTTTTATTTATTACATCAGCATTATTAGAGTAATTTGCAAATTTGTACTCTTGTAAGCAATATTGAAGTTTTGGATTCATCGGCGGTGGAGCAACATTAGATGTTAAATAAACCCTGTTTGGTAAATAATTTACTAGACTAGGGTATGCACCCACAATTCCTAAACCGATAAGTTGTAAGATAATAAAAGGAACAACACCTTTCCAAATATCTAATGTTTGGACCACTTTTGGAGCTACACCTTTTAAATAAAATAAAGCAAATCCAAATGGCGGTGTTAAGAAAGAAGTTTGTAAATTAACACCTATCATTACTCCAAGCCATACAGCTGTAACATTTGCTCCTGTTTCAGCTAGCAATATTGGTGCAATTATTGGTACAACAACAACTGCAATCTCAATAAAATCCAAAAAGAAACCTAACAAGAAAATTACAATCATGACCACAACAAACTGAGTCCAAAAACCTCCTGGTAAATCTTGAAGAAAATCTCTTACTAATTCCTCACCACCAAATGCTCTAAAGCCTGATGTAAGCATTGCAGCGCCAAGAAGGATTATAAATACCATTGAAGTTGTAATACAAGTCTCAGTAACTACTTCTTTTAAAACATTTTCAGTTTTAAATGTTCTCCAAAAACTCCATGCAATACCATAAACAAGTATTGCCACAAAAAAAGCAGCAATATAAATTGCACCAATATTTCTTTCTTCTAAATTTTTAACGTTAAGTTCATATGTAGAGGCAATAAATGTAATGGGTATTAATGATCCAATTATCAGAATTAAAGGATAAAAAGCACTTTTCTTACCTTCAAACAATCTATATCCTGCCATCAATGTTGCACCAATCGCACCAATTGAACCCGCTTGGTTAACTGTTGCTATACCCATTAGAATTGAACCCAAAACTGCAAAGATAAGTGCAAGAGGAGGAATAATTATTACAATTACACGTAACCAAAACTTTAAATTAAATTCTCCCTTAAATGGAACTGGTGGCGCTACACCTTTTTTAATTCTCGCATAGAAAAATACATAAATCATATAAAGTGCAACTAAAACTAAACCAGGCAAAAGAGCTCCAAGGAACATGTCACCAGCACTTGAGGATCCAACTCTAAATTCTCCAGGCATGTTAAATTCTCCGGTAACTGCTTTGTAATCATTTTGACGGATGTTGTTTGCAACATCTGATGCACTAGCTAATTGATCAGCAATAATAATTAAAACAATAGATGGAGGTATTATTTGACCTAACGTTCCAGATGAACATACTATACCACTAGCAAGTTTTCTATCGTAGTTATTATTTAACATAGTAGGTAATGAAATTAATCCCATTGCAATAACGGTTGCTCCAACAATACCTGTGGTTGCTGCTAACAATGCACCAACGAAAATTACTGAAATACCAAGACCACCAGGAATTGGACCAAACAATTGACCCATTGTTATTAATAAATCTTCTGCAATTTTGGATTTTTGCAGCATTATTCCCATAAAAATAAATAAAGGAATTGCAATTAGGGTATCAGTTTCAACGTCCCAATAATTACTCCTAAAGTTTGTTATACCAGCTACAAGCCACTCTATAGGACCATCAACTGCAAAATATGCGTCTGCATCGCCTTCAAATAAGTATCCAAAAAACGCAGCTAAACCAATAGATATTATAGCTGAACCTGGAAGCGCAAATGCTACGGGATATCCTGAAGCAAGAGCAACTATCATTATTAAGACTAAAACTGCTAAGAAAAAAAGTTCCATACTTTAATTTTCCTTGCCATTTAAAATTTTAAAACTACTACCCATGAAATAACTCGTAAACTGTAAGAGCATTGTAACGGCAAACACTGCTAAGTATACAGCCATCAAATATAAAAGGTATAAACCATTAGATCCTTGCTGCGTAACTTCAAAAGCTACCACCGGTCCATTAATTATACTTGCTTTGCCATTTAGTCCTAGAAATATGACTATTAAGACAAGTGGAACACCTAAAAGTGCAGAACCTAAAAGGTTTGTCCAAGCCTTTTTTCTTTCACTGAATGAAGAGTAAAGAACATCTACTCTTACATGACCTTCGTGAATTAAAGCATAAGCACTTGCGAATAAATAAAGTGCAGCGTACCAAAAACGAACAAGATCTCCTTGAAATGCTTGTTCATATGAAAATATAAATCTAGATAATACAATTATGAATTCACTGACAACAACTAAAACTGCTAACCAGATAAAACCAACAGATTTTGTAAAGTAACCAATTACAAATGAAATTAATATAATTGGAAAATGTATAAATGTAATTCTTTCTGGTGATTTCACCATAAAAGCTTTCACTTCTGGGCTGAATATAGCTTCCCATAATCTTTCAACGACCATAAATGAAATTATAAAATCAGCCACTCCGACTAAGAATACTGCCCAAAAAGATGACCTAACTAAGTAGGCTGAAAATTTTGACAATATTTCTGAGTCTTGCTCTAAAGTTTGTGAGTATGTTTTAAATACATAAATTATGACAGCTAGAATGCATATTAAGTAAACTCCAATTTGCATAAAACCATAACTCAAAGTGGATCCATCAAGTGCTTTTTTCTTAAAACCAAACATTTCATAATGAGAGAAAATTTTCTTAACTCCTGGCCAATCAATCCAAACTGTTAAAACATTATTTATGAGGAATGCCAGAGTGAAAGCTAATACTGAGTAGCTAGCAATTCTTAGATATAGAGATATTTTGCTATTTTCTGAACCCATATGAATATAAATTCTATTAGTAATACTTAATTTTGAAATAAAAAAAAGGGCCCAAAAGAGGGCCCTTTTAATATCAAATTAAGCTTGATTACATTCCCAATGCTCTGTTTCTTTGAGAAATGTAAGGTGAGTCTGATAAGTTAGTCCAAGATCCAATGTCTTTTCTTGCTTTTAAGAAGCTCGAATGAACTCTTTCAGCAAGACCACTGCTAGCTCTTGTTTCTTCAAACACTTCATTAGCAGCTGATGCAAAGCCATCATATACCTTGTCGCTAAACTTCTCTAATTTAACACCATGATCATTGATCAATCTAGCTAATGCCGCACCATTTTTAGCATTGTACTCAGACATCATTACGTCGTTTTCCATTGCTGCAGCAGCTTCAATCAACAATTGATCTGATTTGTTTAAGCTTGTGAACCAAGATTTGTTTGTTCCACATGCTAACATTGATCCAGGCTCGTGCATACCAGGATAGTAGTAGTATTTAGCAGCTTCTTGGAATTTCATAGCTTCATCATTCCATGGACCTACCCACTCTGTAGCATCAATTGCTCCAGATACTAGGTTTTCATAAATTTGTCCACCAGGCAATGAAACTGGAGATCCTCCAAGTTTACCAATTACTTGTCCACCTAAACCAGGCATACGCATTTTTAAACCTTTGAAGTCATTAGGGCTTCTAATTTTTTTGTTAAACCATCCACCCATTTGAACTCCTGTGCTTCCACACATAAAGTTTTTAAGACCAAACTTGTCAGATAGTTCATCCCATAACTCTTGACCACCTGCAAATCTAATCCATGCATTCATTTCAGTGTAAGTAAAACCAAATGGTACCGCTGTAAAATAACCCCAAGCTGGATCTTTCTTCACCCAGTAGTAGTCAGCAGCATGGTACATTTGTGAGTTACCAGATGCAACTTCATCGAATGAGTCAAATGCTTTAACTCTTTCATTAGCTGCATAATAAGTAACTTGGATTCTACCATCACTTATATCTGAGATTCTTTGTGCAAATCTTTGAGCTCCTGTTCCTAAACCTGGAAAATCTCTTCCCCAAGTAGCAACCATTGATGCTTCAATTCTTTCAGCAGCAACAGCTGGAGCAGCTAAAGATGATGCAGCTACAGCAGCAACACCAGTTGCAGCAGCAGCTTTAAAGAACTTACGTCTTGAAGGTGTTTTTTTAACCTTCAGCTTTTTGTCTTTAATCATTTATTTCTCCTCTTTAGTTAATTAACTGCCGGTAATAAAACACATATGTAACTTAGAGTCATTTTAAAAATGACTGATATTCAATTAAATACAACTACAGATTGTTAATTTACTTTGTTTTTACAGTTTCCTGTTTTGAAGAATTCGTCAATATTATCAATAGCTAAGTTAGCCATCGCAGTTCTTGTTTCCTTAGTAGCACTGCCTAAATGTGGAAGAATGAAAGCACTTTTGTGCTTGTAATAACCTTTGTTTAAATGTGGCTCATTTTTATAAACATCTAATCCTACAGCATAAACTTTTCTTCTATTTAGAGCATCAATCATTGCCTCGTCTTCAATAATGTCTCCTCTTGCAACATTTGTGACAATTGCTCCTTTCGGTAAATATTCAATTGTATCTTTGTTAATCATATCAATCGTCTCTTTTGATGCTGGACAGCATACTGATAATACATCTGATACAGATAGAAGGTCTTTTAAATTGTCATGATAAATTGCACCTTGCTCTTTATCTTCACTTAGTTTTGATCTGTTATGATAGTGAATTATCATACCTAGAGATTTAGCCACTTTTGCAATTTTTTGTCCAATTCTTCCCATCCCTAAAATTCCTAATCTAGTACCTGTCAATTGTTTTCCAATTAAAAGATCCGCAGACCAAACCCATCCTCCTTGTCTTGCTTGCTCAATTCCTTCTGAAGCTCTTCTACATGCACCTAAAATTAATAATACTCCAATTTCAGCAGTAGCATCTGTTAAAACATCTGGAGTATTTGTTACAGCTATACCTTTGCTTTTTGCTGCATCTAAATCAATATTTCCAAATCCAACTGCAAAGTTTGAGAGTATTTTAACACTATCTGGTAATTGATTAATTGTATCAGCATCTAACTTATCAGTTAATGCCGAAAGTATACCATCACAACCTTGACTCATTTCTATTAATTTTTTTTGTGAATAAAGTTCATCATTAAGATTTAAATTTGCATCAAATAATTCTTTTGCTCGATCCTCACAAGATCTTAGCAATCTTCTAGTCACTAAAATTTTTTTCATACAAATTTATTAGTTTAAATCAAAGATTTTTCCAGGATTCATTATGTTATTAACATCTAATGATCTTTTAATAGATTTCATAACAGGAACATTATCTGGATGTTCTCTAAGTAAATAATGTTTCTTTTGAAGCCCAATACCATGCTCACCAGTAATTGTTCCCTCAAGTTCAAGCGCTTTATTGATTAAATCATCACTGTACTGTCTAATTTTTTTTTGTTTTTCCTCATCGTCTGGATCATAAAGGACTATTGAATGGAAGTTTCCATCTCCTACATGCCCTACCATTGGAGCAGTTAAGCCTAACTTTCGAACTTCTTTTTCTGCCCATGAAATACATTCTACTAATCTTGAAATAGGCACACACACGTCAGTTGAATATACTTTCATATCGTTACCTAAAGCTTTCACTGAATAATACACATCATGTCTTGCTTTCCATAATTTTTTCTGTTCCTCAGGTGACGATGCCCATTGAAAATCACTTCCACCGTTACTTTTTGAAATTTCTTCGACTATACCAATTGATTCATTATTTGAATTTTCACTACCATGAAATTCAAAAAACAAAGTAGGTGATGCTTTTATATTATCTAATTTTGAATATTTAATACTTATTTCCATTTGATCTTTATTTAGCATTTCAATTCTCGCTATTGGAACACCATATTGAATAACCTCTTGAGCAGCTTTTACTGCTGAGTCTAAATCTGGAAAGTAACACACTGCACTCATTATACTTTCAGGTATCGGAGATAACCTTAATTGAACTTCAGTGATTATTCCTAGAGTTCCTTCAGAACCAATAAATAAATTTGTTAAATTATATCCTGCAGAAGTTTTTTTTGTTCTAGCTCCAGTTTTAATAATATCTCCATTCGGAAGAACTACTGTTAAACCTGAGATTACAGTTCTCATAGTTCCATATTTCACAGCCATTGTTCCTGATGCTGATGTTGCAGCCATTCCACCGAGAGCAGCGTCTGCTCCAGGATCTATTGGAAAGAATACTCCGTCTTCACGAAGATATTCATTTAGTTGTTTTCTAGTTACATTTGCCTGTACTCTACAATCGAAATCTTCAGCATTGACACTCAATACTTTGTTCATTTTTTCAAGAGAAATTGTTATTCCATTTTGATTTCCAACAACATGGCCTTCTAATGAAGTTCCAGTACCAAAAGGAACAACCGGAATTTTGTGTTCATTACATAACTTTAATAAATGTGATACTTCTTCATTAGTTTCAGGAAATACTACAGCTTTTGAGAGAATTGGATCATAAGTATCTTCTCCTCTAGCATAGTTAGCTCTTGTAGATTCTGAGGTTGAAAACCTTCCATTAAAAATCTTTTTTAATTCAGTTTGAACAGTTTCATTCATAATTAAATATTATAGAAGTTTCTATTAAAAAATACAGTCTATTTAGAAAGCATCTTGCCTATATTTTCTAAGGCCTGCTGTATATTATCTCTTGATGCGGCAAAACTAAATCTCACATAGTCTTGGCATGTTTGTCCAAATGCAGTTCCTGGCACTATTGCTACTCCAGCTTCATGCATAGCTTTTTTACAAAACTCAGCACCAGTCATTCCAGTTCCTTTTACATTTGGAAAAGCGTAAAACGCACCACCTGGTAAACTACATTCTACACCTGGTAGGTCATTTAAACCTTTATGAATTAAATTTCTTCTTAGAGTAAATTTATCCAACATGTCTTTAATTGAATCGTCAGGGCCATCCAAAGCTGCTATTCCAGCAAATTGTGCAGCAGCGTTCACACAAGATACACTATTTATCAGTAGTTTATTCACATGCTCAACAAGTTCTGTAGGCCAGAAACTCCAACCTAATCTCCATCCAGTCATTGAATATGCTTTACTCCAACCTTCTAATACAATTAATCTATCTCTTAAATTTTCATAGTGGAAAAACGATGGCATTTCTTTATAATCAAATATCTGTCTACTATAGATTTCATCACTTAAAATAGTTACATGTGGGTGTTTCTCTAATTCTTTAGCAAAATAGTCTATAACTGGTTTCTCAACAAAACTACCTGTCGGGTTGTTAGGGTTAATTAAAATTAATAATCTTGTTTTATCAGTTATAAGAGAAAGTATTTTATCAGGATCAAACTTAAGATCTTTATCCTCAGTTAAATCATATGGTACTGGAGTAGAACCAGTATAGTTTATCATTGATTCATAAATAGGAAATGCTGGTGTTGGATGGATTATTTCTGCTCCTGGTTCACCATAACACTGAATTGCATAACTCATTGTAGGTTTTCCACCTGGCATTATTAAAATTCTTTCAAAATCTATATCTGTATTATAACGTTTTTTGATCCATCTCGTTACTGCTTGTCTACATTCTGGAATTCCATTTGACATTACATAACCATGATGACCATCATCTAAAGCTTTCTTAGCAGCTTCGACTACATGTTTTGGAGTTTTAAAATCTGGTTGTCCTAAACCCAAATGTATCATTGGATGACCTTTTGCCTCTAATGCTTTAGCTTCAGCTAACACACTAAACGCAGATTCAGTTCCTAAATTTTCTAAATTTTTTGCTAATCTCATAAATCTAATTTAAGTCGTGGAAACTAACTGAAAAGTCAGTAGATGTCTATTACATTTAATTTATTTTATTAATAATTTATATTAATAAATTTTAATTATTTTCGGAAAATAATTTTTGATTCATCTAGGTCTTTAATACTTTTGCAGCCCATCAATATCATGTTACGTCTTATTTCATCACGCATATTTTGTAATAATCTCTCTATTCCTTGTTGTCCTCCAGCCCCTAAACTAAACAAAAATGCTTTACCAAAACTACAAGCTGTCGCACCCACTGCAAGTGCTTTCAATACATGTGTGCCTCTTCTAACACCCCCATCTAATATAACTTCTAATTTATCACCTACTGCATCCCTAATAGCTTTTACCTGATCAAATGGAGACCTGGATCCATCAAGTTGTCTTCCTCCATGATTTGATATCATTATAGCCGTACAGCCTATATCGATAGCTTTTTTTGCATCTTCAACTGACATAACTCCCTTAAGAGCGATAGGTCCATCCCATTTTTTAATACAATACTCAGCATCCTTCCAGTTCATAGCAGGATCATATTGTTCATTTATATACCCCATTACAGATTGAGCAATATTAGTACCTTTTTCAACTTTATCCTTTAGATTAGCAAGTTCGAATTTTTTATGTGTAAAATAATTAAACACCCACTGTGGTCTCATGGCAAAACTCATTAAACTATCTAATGTAAATTTTGGAGGTGTTGTAAATCCTGTTCTATGATCTCTTTCTCTATTTCCAGCAACTATGGTATCAACTGTGATGCACATACCATTGAAATTTGCTCTTTTACATCTATCAATTAAGTCATCAGTTATAGATTGATCTTTATGGATATATAATTGAAAAATTTTGGGTCCACTTGAAAGATTTGCAATTTCCTCTATTGAAAAAGATGCCATTGTAGACATGCTGTAAATTGTACCAAATTTTTCAGCAGCTCGAGCAGATGCTTTATCCCCATCAGGGTGGTATAAACTTTGCATAGCAGTAGGGGACAAAAAAATTGGCATATCCATTTTTGTTCCGAAAACCTCAGTCTTTAAATCTGGCTCACCAACACTATTTAAAATATTTGGAACTAGATCACAGTCATTGAATGAATCTGTGTTTCTTTTCATTGTGACTTCATCGTCTGCTCCACCATCAATGTAATGAAAAATTGGTGCTGGTAACTTTTTTTTTGCTAACTTTCTAAAGTCTTCAAAGTTATAGCAATTCTTAAGACTCATTACCTTCTAAATCTTAAATTATTTCTATTTAAATCACTAATTTTTGTGCAACCCATTAGTTTCATGTCACGTTGCAACTCAGTTTTATATTGGTTCAATGCTCTTTCAACACCTGCTTGGCCTGCAGCAGCTAATGCATATAAATAAAGTCTACCCCCTGAACATGCTTTAGCTCCCAGTGATAATGCTTTAAGCATATGAGTTCCTCTATGAATTCCTCCTTCACAAATAACATCAAGTTTATCTCCAACAGCATCAACTATTTCTGCCAATTGATCAAATGGAGATCTTGAACCGTCAAGCTGTCTTCCTCCATGATTTGAAACCATTATACCCGTGCATCCAATATCGACAGCTCTCTTTGCGTCTTCAACACTCATAATACCTTTAAGAGCAAAATGACCTCCCCATTTAGAACAAAGGTTTTCAGCATCTTTCCAGTTCATAGATTGATCTAACATAGTAGAAAAATAACTTCCTATTGAAGAATTAGTACTAGTACCTTCTTTAACAAAATCTTGAAGATGGGGTAATTCAAATTTACCTTTTGTTAGATAGTTTATTCCCCACATAGGCTTTGTAGCAAAACTAAACAAACTAGATAAAGTTAATTTAGGTGGTGATGTAAAACCAGTTCTTAAATCTCTCTCTCGATTCCCACCAGTAATAGTATCAACTGTTAAAGCCATAACATCAAACTTTGCCGCTTTAGCTCGTTCAAGACAAGAGTCATTTAAACCTCTGTCTTTGTGAAAATAAAATTGAAACATCTTAGGAGTGTCAATCATAGAAGAGATTTCTTCTACACTCACAGTTGCAAGAGCTGAAACTCCAAACATTGTATTAAATTTTTTAGCTGCTTTCCCCACAGCCCTTTCTCCGTCATAATGAAAAAGTCTTTGTAAAGCTGTAGGCGCTAGATAAAAAGGTAAGTCCAATTTTTTTCCAAATATTGTTGTTGAAAGGTCAACATTTTCAACACCCCTTAAAACATTTGGAACTAAGTCAACATCATCAAAAGCACTTGTGTTTCTAGCGTATGTTATCTCATCATCCGCAGCACCATCAATGTAATGAAAAATAGGAGATGGCAATTTTTTTTTTGCTAATTTTCTAAAATCACTAAAATTGTGACATTCTTTTAAATTCATATTTTTAGATTAAAATTTTTTTATGTAATTAAACATATAACTATTTGCCCCAGGATTCTTATCCCCAAGACTCGCATTAGATATATGATTATATGATACAGCTAATTCACTGTTTGATGAGAATTCATATGATATTTGTATTTCGGTTTTAAATTCAATAACATGTCCCAAGTCTTTTCCGTCACCTTTAGAATATAATCCAGGTGTAAAACTCGGAGTAAATTTTAAAGGACCATTATTGTAAATCTGAAAACCTGTATAAACATATGCGGCATTATCTGCAGTCACCATTAATCCTGTTACTGGTTGAAGAATTCCTAAAAAGCTCTCTTTATCTTTTCCAGTATTAATATGCTGTACACCAAATAAAGTAGACTTTTTGCCATCATCACTAAAATCAAAAGTTCCAGTATAAAAACTCCAATTTTCTTTAGAGCTATGTCCATCTGCTTTTGCTAAATTAAAACCCAGAAATAAATAAATTAACAATATTTTTAAAATGGTTTGCATAAATAGTTTGTATCTACTTTATAGATATTTTTCTAAAAATTAAAATACCGCCAAAAACAAATAAAATCAAAGGTAATACCCAAAGTAAAACTGTGTTTTTGTTAATTTCTGGATCATAAACTATCCAATCTCCATATTTGCTCTTAAGAAAATCATAAATCTGTTCATCATTTTTACCTTCATCGATTTTATTTTGAATTAAAATTTTCATACTTAAAGCAAAATCAGATTGGGAGTCATAAACTGATTGTCCTTGACAAATTAAGCATCTCAAATTTTTTGAAATTTGATCAACCTTTTCAGAATTAGCTGCATATGATATATTAAAAGAACCTATTAAGTAAAATATTGTAAGGACTAAAATTTTAATTTTCATTTTTGATTATCATTTTAAGTTCAGTAAGTTTTTTATCATCAAGTGGGCCAATATATTTTTTTAGAATAGTTTTAGATTTGTTATTTATAAGAATTGTTTCAGGTACTCCATATGCACCTAACTCAATTGAATTAACTCCTGAAGGGTCTACTATAATTTTAGAATAAGGATTACCCAATTCTTTAATAAATTTTTTTGCATTTACCTCACTATCTTTATAGTTAATTCCAATAATATTTAATTTACCCAACGAATTTAAATTTAATAAATAAGGATGCTCATCTCGACATGGTAGACACCATGATGCCCATATATTTATTAATGAAAAATCTTTATCATTTATCAATTTGTATAATGTTGTCTCCTCATTAGAATAAAGAAACTTAGCTTTAAAGTTAAAATCAATATTACTTGAGTTTAAATTGGGGGAATAATTATTTGTTTTATTAAGGCCTTTAAGAAGAATAAAAAAACTTAAAACAACTAAAAAAACAACTGCTATTAGCTTAATATTTTTAACCATTTTTTTTTACAATGCTTAATATCCCTCCAAAGGAGATTAATATTATTGATATCCAAATCCATATCATAAACGGTTTTATTTGATACCTGACATTATAAAATCCATCATTTTTTAATATATTAAACACCAAAAAATTATCAGAGTATAATGTCGATTTTATATCGGCCTCACTAGTTATTGTTTGTGGCTGATCATAAACTCTTACTTCTGGTTTCAGATTGATCGAATTATTTTTGTCTGAAATTTTAAAATTTGCCTCTAAAGACTGATAATTTTTACTTTCATTTACATTAAGACTTTCAAATTTAATTGTTTTATTTAAAAATTTTCTTTCATCTCCAACTTTCATATTTGATGAGTACTCTTTTGCAAGAACACCATTGACTAAAACACTTAAAATAAACAAACTAAAACCGAAATGAGATATTTTTTGAGATAAATTTGTTTTTTTTACTGAAAAATCTTTAATAGTAATTAAGAAAAGAAAAATACTTGCAATAAAAAGCGGGAGTGAAAATAGATATGAAATTCCAACTCTTTTTAAAAAAATAAAAGAAATAATTATTGATAAAATAAAAAATAAAAGCTGCTGTAGATTAATTTTATTTATTTTATCTTTAATCCAATTCAAATTTGGTCCAATTGCCATAAAAATTAAAAAAGGAATCAGAAAAGGTACAATTAATTTATGATAAAAGGGGGGACCAACTGAAATTTTATCATTATTTACTACTTCTAGAAATATTGGATAAACTGTGCCAATTAAGACAACTGATAAAAAAAACATCATAAACAAGTTATTAACTAGAACAGCTGTTTCTTTACTAACAATATAAGTTTTTGTGAAATTGTTTTTGATTTTGTTTTGATAAAAAAAATAAATAAAAATAGACAACGTAATTAATATAAATAAAAAACAAAGAATAAAAACTCCCCTTGATGGATCATTTGCAAAAGTATGGATTGAATTTAAAATACCAGATCTAACTAAAAATGTTCCACTCATACTTAATGAAAAAGTTGTAATTGATAAAATTACTGCCCAGGAATGAAACATTTCTCTTTTTTCCAAAATTAAAATAGTGTGAAATAAAGCCGTTAAACAAAACCATGGCATTAGGGATACATTTTCAACTGGATCCCAAAACCAAAAACCTCCCCATCCTAATTCATAATAAGCCCATATAGATCCTAATAAAATTCCAATAGATAAAAAAATCCATGAAACCAGTACCCAATTCTTTATATGCTTGGCCCAGGTTTTATTTACAAAACCTGATATTAAGGCTGCGAGTGAAGAAGAAAAAATAATAGATGTCCCAACATATCCTAAATATAATATTGGTGGATGAATTGCTAATGCTGGGTCTTGAAGTATTGGATTTAAACCAGTTCCCTCGTTTGGAATTGGGAATAAACTCATAAAGGGATTTGAAGTAAAAAGAATAAATAATAAAAATCCTGCAATTATTATTTCCTGAAAAAATAAAGTAAGAATCCTATATTTGTTTGAAAGATTTTTTGAAGTAATTGTAAAAATTAATAAAAAAATTGATAATACTAATAACCAAAGAAGTAAACTCCCCTCATGATTTCCCCATGTTCCTGAGATTTTATAGAATAAAGGTTTAGAGGTATGAGAATTAGTATAGACTGTCTCATTACTAAAATCTGAGATTATAAATGCTATTATAAGAGCAATGAAACTTATTATAATCATTAATGATTGAATAGAAATTAGCGAAAAAATTCTTCCACTAACATTTATATTATTTCGATTTAATAATATTGGAGATTGAATGATTATTAAAATAGATGACAGTAAAGCAATATAAAGTGAATAATTTCCAATTTGGTTTAGCATTAATTACTCTCTTTTAATGCCTCTTTCACCTCGGGTGGCATATAATTTTCATCATGTTTTGCTAATATTTTAACCGCAGTTAAAAAATTACGATCTTTTAAAAAACCTTCAGCCACAACTCCTTTTCCTTCTTCAAATAAATTTGGAACGGAACCACTATAATTAACGATTAATTCATTTTCAAAGTCAGTTATAACAAAGTTAACTTCTGACTGATTAACATTAATTGATTTTTCTTTAACCATTCCTCCAACTCTTATTTTTTTTGGTGTCAACTCTGTTAAATTTTTTATTTCGGTAGGTGATTTAAAATAAACAACGTTTTCTTCAAGTGATTTAAAAACTAAAAATACAATTAAAATTGATGAAAAGAATATAGATAATATAAAGATGGCTCTTAGTTTAACTTTTTTACCATACATGAAAATAAAAATTAAATTTTAGATGCAGATGAAGTAGCTAGTATTTCTTTATATGTATCTTGTTTTTTTGCTATTTCAATTTTATCAGTTTCTAAACTCTCAAAACGTGCTCTAAATTTCTTTTGTTCTTTAACTAATTGAAGTTTGATCACTAAATATAAAATGCAGAAACAAGAAAGAGTAAATGCAAAAGAAGACCATACATAGAGACCATAGCCATTCATGTATAAAACTTCATTAATCATAATCTATCCAATCCTTTATTTTTAATTTTTATCAGTTCTGTATTATATTTCATCAAAAATATCAAAAGCGAAAAAAGTGCAAATGCCGCAGTCATTATCCCTAAAGGTAATAACATTGATACATGGATAGATGTTTCTGTAAAAATATTCACTGAAGAGGGTTGATGTAATGTTGACCACCATTCAACTGAAAATTTGATTATTGGAACGTTTATTAAGCCTATTATTGCTATGTACGAACTAATCTTTACAGCTTTTACCTCGTTGTCAGTTACCCTCCAACTTAGAAGAAACATCAAATAGAAAAAAGCAAGCAATAACATTGATGTTATTCTTGCATCCCATGCCCACCAGGTTCCCCAAGTAGGTTTACCCCAGATAGATCCTGTAACCAAAGCAATAACATTAAATACAAAACCAGATGGTGCTAAGCTTTTTGTGATCAGAGAAAGATTTTTATTTTTAAAAACTAAAATACCAAATGACAAAACAGCAATTAAAGAAAAAATTCCAAGAGAAATCCAAGCTGCTGGGACATGTACATACATAATCCTCACTGAATCGCTTTGTTTATAATCTTCAGGAGAAAGTATTAATGCCTCAACAAGACCAATGCTTATAATTATTAAAAAAATAATAAATACAAACTTTTGTGTTTTATTTATTATTTTTAATAAGTTATTTGGTTTTAAATAGTTGAGCATTTTCTATTATCTATAACACAAATTTAATTTATGAAAATTTTTCTTGTGAGTTATTCTGACCAAGAACACAGAGGGAGATAAAATAAATGGGGATTATAGCATCCTTGGTCAAAATATAGTTTATTTTAGACAGAATCTATGACGAAGGTTTGCACAAAATGTGTTTAAATAATGTAAATTAAGTTAGTTAGAAGGTTTAAAATAACCAGAGCCTTTTTTCCCTGAGAAAATCTCGTTGATTAAAGGGTGCTTAATTGGTTCATCAGAGTCGTCGACCAATAAGTTTTGCTCGGAAACATAAGCCTCATAAGTGATTTCATCATTTTCAGCCAACAAATGATAGAATGGTTGGTCTTTTCTAGGTCTCACGTTTTTTGGAATAGATTGATACCATTCCTCTGAATTATTAAATTCAAAATCAACATCATAAATGACACCTCTAAAGTCGAAGTGTTTGTGTTTAACAACATCTCCTATTGAGAATTTTCCTTTTTGAATAGTCACTATACAAATATGGATATTTAAAAATAAAAATCAATAAAAAAAATATGATTGTTTTATTATTCTGCTATTATGTAGCAGTGAATAAATCTGTTTTAAAATTTGTTACTGATTTAGGGCCTTTGGTAATATTTTTTTATTTTTATTACAATAATGATAAAAACTTAATTGTTGCAATACCTCCACTTATAGTTGCAACAATAATAGCAGTTTTGATTATGTGGATTGTTGAAAAAACAATTCCAAAGGTACCATTAATAAGTGGAATATTGATCACATTATTTGGTGGTTTAACAATTTATTTTGATGATCCTATATTTATTTACATGAAGCCAACAATAATAAATATTTTGTTTGGTCTTGCATTAATGTTTGGGAAATACTTTACAAATGAACCAGTATTAAAAAAATTACTTGGCAAATCTATGCCCTTAAGTGATGAAGGATGGGAAATTTTAAATAAAAGATGGACGTACTTCTTTTTTGGATTAGCGATTTTAAATGAAATAATTTGGAGAACACAATCAGAAGAATTTTGGGTAAACTTTAAAGTTTGGGGAATGTTGCCAATAACCTTTATTTTTACAGCCTTTCAAATAGGGTTAATAAACAAATACAAACTGAATGAATAAAAATTTAAAATTAGTAGTAAATAATACGAATAAAGATGAAGATAAAAAACTTTTTTTTGAGAGAACTGAATTAAAAATTATTTTGAATCTTTATGCAAAAATGGTTTCCTCGGGCAGTTGGAAAGATTATGGTCTTTCTATTTCGGGAAAGCAAGTAAGTTTTAGTGTTTTTAAAAATGCTGCTGAAAAAGCAGTATATAAAATTTGTAAAAATTTTAAGCCTACAAACAAAAATCTTAAATATTTAATTACAGACACTAATGGTAAGATATTAAAAAATTCATACGATCTAAAGATACTCTTGAATAAAGTTGATTGGAAAAAAATTTAGTTTTTATCTTCTTTGACCGAATAATCTCAGAAGCATTATAAATAAATTTATAAAATCTAAATATAGAGTTAGTGCTCCCATAACAGCTTTTTTACCCATTAACTCACCACTGTCAGAGGCAGCGTACATATTTTTAATTTTTTGTGTATCGTAAGCAGTTAAACCTACAAAAACTAAAACACCAATTATTGATATTGCAAAATACATCATTGATGATTTTAGGAATATATTTACAACTGATGCAATTATAATTCCAATTAGACCCATCATTAAAAAAGATCCCATTTTGGTTAAGTCTCTTTTTGTTGTGTAACCATAGATACTCATTGCACCAAATGTTGCTGAAGAGATAAAGAATACTCTTGTTACACTTAAACCTGTGTAAACCAATAAAATTGAAGAAAGTGATAATCCCATTAGAGCTGCAAATACCCAAAAAGTAGTTTGAGCCCTAGATGCACTCATTTTATTAATTCCAAAGCTCATGTAGAATACAATTCCAAGAGGAGCCAGCATTACAATCCATTTCAATCCAGATAAATAAATTGCACTTCCGAATTCAGTTAGTCCAACAATCGCACCATTTGGGTCTGTTACAACAGACATTTTAAACGATAAAAGTGCAATTATACCAGTAAGCAATACACCGGTTGCCATATAATTATAGACTTTTAACATGTAGGCTCTTAGGCCTTCATCCATGACAACTGTTTGTTTAGCTGTAGTTGCTTTTCTAAGAATATTTTCTTTATTGAATTCCATAATATTTATATAAGTTTTTTTTTTGAGATTTTCAAGTCGTCAAAATAAATGTAACAAACATTTAGTATAACTGAGCATGAATTATAAAAAACTAGGAAATACTGACATAAATGTGAGCACAATCTGTCTTGGGACAATGACTTGGGGTGAACAAAATACCCAAAGTGAGGCATTTGAACAAATGAATTACTCGTTAGAAAATGGGGTTAATTTTTGGGATACGGCTGAACTCTATGCAGTTCCACCAAAAGCTGAAACATATGGTCATACAGAAACTATTATTGGAAATTGGTTTGAGGAAACAAAAAAAAGAAAAGATATAATACTAGCATCCAAAGTGGGTGGTCCTAGCAGAAAATATATGAGAAATGGAGAAAATAGTTTTACTGGAAAAAACTTAGAGGATGCTCTTCACGGAAGTCTAAAAAGATTAAAAACAGATTATATTGATCTTTATCAATTACATTGGCCTGAAAGAAACGTAAATAACTTTGGAAGATTGGGCTATGAACACAAAGAAAATGACTGGAATAAATTTGAAGATGTTTTGGAAAATTTAAAAAAATTTATTAAGGAAGGCAAAATTAGGTATGTAGGTTTGTCAAATGAAACCCCATGGGGAGTTATGAATTATCTTCAACTTGCTAAAGATAAAGATCTACCAAGAATGATGTCAATTCAAAATCCATACAGTCTCCTAAATAGATCTTACGAAGTAGGTTTAGCTGAAGTATCTATCAGAGAAAATATAGGGTGTTTGTCATATTCACCTTTAGCTAGTGGTTATTTAACAGGCAAATATAGAAATAAACAATTTCCAAAAGGATCAAGAATGGAGAGAGATTTTGATTTTTGGACAAGATATAGAAAACCAAATATGGAAGAGGCTGTTGAAGATTATTACAAAATTAGTCAAAAATTTGATCTAGATATGAGTCAAATGTCTATTAAATTCTGTGAAGTACAAGATTTTATGACTAGTGTAATTATTGGAGCAACAACTATGGAGCAGTTGAAAACTAACGTAGAAAGTGTAAAAGTGAATCTTGATAGTGAAGTAATAAAAGAAATAAATAATGTACAAAAAAAATATCCTAATCCATGTCCATAATTAAAAAATTATTTTTAAAAACAGTTACATTGACAATATTTCTAATGACATCTGTCCAATCAGAAGACTTAACAAAATTGGGAACTTTTAAAGATTGGAATGCTGTTGCAGTTTTTAATGAAACTGGAAAAATCTGTTTTGCTTATTCGATACCAGTAAGCCAGTCTCCTAAGGCAAGTAACAGAGAAGCAAGATTATTTGTATCCTTTAGACCTGAGGATAAGATTTCTGATGAAGTGAGCATAACTTCTGGTTATGATTTTAATGTACAAAATGTAATATTAGCTACATCCGGAAAATCAAAATTTGAGTTTGACTTACCTCAAAATAAATTTGCATGGATTTCAAGTGGAAAAACAGAGCAAAAAATTATTAAAAGAATGAAAAAAGCCTCAAGGCTGATGATTACAGCCTACAAACAAAGTGGCACAAGAACTACAGATGACTATTCATTAATGGGTTTTACCAAAGCTTATAACGCTGCAAAAAAAAGCTGCACTTAAATGAAAAAACAAAAGAAGATTGTACTCGCCTATTCAGGTGGTTTGGATACGTCTATCATTCTTAAATGGCTTCAAGAAAATTATGATGCTGAAGTTATAGCATACACTGCTGATATTGGGCAGGAAATGGATAGAAAAAAAATAATTAAGAATGCACAAAAATTGGGAGTTAAAAAAATAATAATTAATGATCTAAAAAACATTTTTGTTAAAGATTATGTATATCCTATGATAAGAGGTCATGCTCTTTATGAAGGTGTTTATTTATTAGGTACATCCATTGCAAGACCACTGATTGCAAAAGATCAAATCAGGGTTGCTAAAAAATTTAATGCATATGCTGTCTCACATGGTTCGACAGGAAAAGGAAATGATCAAGTAAGATTTGAATTGGGATATCATTACTTTGGTCCTAAAATTAAAATAATTGCGCCATGGAGGATATGGAAATTAAAATCGAGAACAGATCTAATTAATTATGCAAAAAAACATGGAATACCTATTCCAAAAGATAAAAAAGGCGCACCACCTTTCTCAGTTGATGATAATTTATTTCATACTTCAACGGAGGGAAAAGTTTTAGAAAATCCTAAAAATTCTGCACCTGAATTTATTTTTCAAAGAACAACTTCTCCTGAAAAGGCTCCAAATAGACCAAGCTTTATTACTATTAATTACAAAAATGGTGACCCAATTGGCCTTAATGGAAAAAAATTATCTCCAGAAAAAGTTTTGGATAAATTAAATCAATTGGCTGGGAAAAATGGAATAGGAAGAGTGGATTTAGTCGAGAATAGATTTATTGGAATAAAATCAAGAGGAGTTTATGAAACTCCTGGAGGAACATTATTGCTTGTTGCGCATAGAGCCATCGAGTCAGTAACTTTAGATAAAGACACAATGCATAAAAAAGATGAGGTTATGCCAAGATATGCAGAGCTTGTTTATAATGGTTATTGGTATTCAAAAGAAAGATTTAAACTACAAAAGATTGTTGATTTGAAGAAAAATAAAGTAAATGGATCAGTAAAACTCAAACTTTATAAAGGAAATATTACAATTCAATCAAGACAAACTTTAAGTGATGCTTATTCAATGAAAAAAGTTTCTTTCGAGGAAAATAAAACTTTTAATAAATCAAATGTAGAAAGATTTATTAACTTTCATAAAAAAAAATTAAGATAAAAAAAATGGAATTTAAAACTACAAGAGCTTCGGCTATTGAGAAGTTAGATAATTTTATAAAAAATAATCTTGGTGAGTATTCAAAATTAAGAAATTTTGATTTTGGTCCTGATAAACGATCTAATACATCTTGCTTATCACCATATATTACACATGGGGTGATTAATGAAAAAGAAGTGATTGGTAAATCGCTGGAAAGATTTTCCTTTTCAAAAAATGAAAAATTTATTCAAGAAGTTTTGTGGCGGACATATTGGAAAGGTTGGTTGGAACTAAGATCAGAAGTTTGGGATGATTATTTATTAGATTTAAAAAGAATAAAAGAAGATTTTAAAGATAATAAAAGTTACTTAAATGCAATTAAGGGTAACACTGAAATTGAATGCTTCAATGAATGGGTAAATGAACTTAAAACTTATAATTATTTGCATAATCATACCAGAATGTGGTTTGCAAGCATTTGGATATTTACACTGGACTTACCTTGGCAACTTGGTGCTGAATTTTTTATGAAACACTTATACGATGGTGATACTGCATCTAATACTTTGGGTTGGCGTTGGGTTGCGGGTATTCAAACTCAAGGTAAACATTATCTTGCAAGTGAATGGAACATTAAAAAATTCACAAATAACAGATTTAAAAATATAAAACTTAAAGAAAATGCACCTCCAATAATAAATGATAAAAATTATACTATTCTTCATAAAACTTTTGAAAATCCGATAAATATTGAAGAGAAAAACTTACTAGTTTTTGAAAATAACTTAGCATTTGAAATCACTGACTTTGCAATTCAAAAATTCAAAAAAATTCTTCTTATTGATAATAAAAATGAAAATAGAAACATTAAACTCAGTGAAAATGTAGTGAATTTTAAAGATAGTTTGATTGAGGAACAAAAGAAAAGGTTAGAGGAAAAATCAATTAATTGTGAGATTATAAATATAAACGAAATTAAAAACTTAGAAAGTTGTTACTGCCTTTATCCAACTGTTGGTGAAAATTTAGATTACATAAATCAAAACTCGTTAAAAAATATTGAGTTTCTTTATAGAAAATTAGATCAAAATACATGGAAGTTTTGTAACAAAGGTTTTTTTAACTTTAAAAAACATATTCCTAAAATAGTTGAAAAACTTGAATAAATTGTAATTGAAATTTTTTTAATTTATGAGATAAAAATAATATGCAAAATCCACAGATATTAGAATTAATTGAAAATTTAAAGGGAAGAAGAAACTACGAGGAAAAAAAAGCTTCTAAGCTAGGCTTTAACTCTCTTTATGCATATCTTGAAAACAAACTTATGCAAGAAAAAACTGCTTTAGAAGAAAGTGCAAGAGAGCTAGAAATAACAAAAACTGAGGAAAAATTATTAAAAGAAGAAAAAAGTAAGCCAAAGAAAACTTGTGGCTGTTGTTAAATTCCTAAATTTTTTAAAGACTGAATTTCACCAATTTTAAAAATAATTGCATCTTCTTTTTTAAAACCATATTTTTCCGCATTATCTTTAAATCTAAATGGTGGCTCCATTATTGGCTCCAAAGATAAAACAAAAGTACCCCAATGCATCCCTAAAACTTTTTTACTTTTAAGGTCTCTTGCAATACTTAAAGCCTCTTCAGGGTTGGTATGATAAGAGGATTTATCTTTATTAGGTGATAATGGATAAAAATTATAAGCCCCAATGTTAATAAGTGTTAAATCAATAGGTCCATATTTTTCACCTAATTCTTTATAAATATTTCCAACTCCAGTGTCACAAGCAAAGAGTATTTTTTTATTTTTATATTCTATTAAAAAGTTTCCCCATAAAGTTTTATTAGTATCTGTTAAACTTCTTTTTGACCAATGTACTGCAGGAACTAAAGTTACTTTTAAATCCTCATTAATCTTAATTTCATCATACCAATCCATTTCATTGACATCTTTATATTTGTTTCTTGTAAAATATTTTCCAAGCCTTAATGGAAGTAAAACCCTGGCATCTTTGTAAGGAAATTTTCTTATTGTTCTCATATCTTGGTGATCATAATGATTATGTGTCAGTAGAAATAACTCTATTTTTGGAATTTCATTTAAGTTTAATGCCGTTTCAGCAAATCTTTTTGGACCAAAAATTAAAGGGCCCGCATTTTTTGAAAATACTGGATCGGTTATTATTGTTGTGTTTCCAAGCTTTATTAAGAAAGTTGCATGTCCTATCCATCCAACATAATCCTCATTTTTTAGATTTTCTAAATCTGAGAGCACTTTTTGTTTTTCAACAATATGATCTTTGGGTAAAGTCATATCAAGTTTTTTCTTTTCTTTATTAAATATTTTAAATGACCACTTAAAATTTGAGTTTCTTTCTGGAGATCCTTCAGGATTCCTAAAACTACCGTCAGGTAAATGATGATAAGGTATTTTTTCCATAGCCAATGTAAAAGAATTATAGATAAAAAATATAACAATTAAAATTGTTAACTTTGACAATAATCTTTAGTTGTTTAAGGTTCTTTTGAAACACTCAATTGTATTTTTTAACAAACAAGCAATTGTCATTGGTCCAACACCACCAGGTACTGGGGTTAAAGCTTTTGCAACTTTTGAAACTTCTTCAAAATCAACATCACCTACCAAACCATTTTCTGTTTTGTTTATGCCAACATCAATAACTATTGCATCTTTTTTCACCCAATCACCTTTTATAAGTTCAGGAATTCCAACTGCAGCAACAATAACATCTGCTTCTAAACATTCATGCTGAAGGTCTTTTGTTTTTGAGTGAGTAATTGTTACTGTACAATCTTCTTGAAGTAATAGTTGTGCCATTGCCTTACCATTTAAATTTGACCGCCCAATCATTACTGCTTTTTTTCCTGTGAGGTTAGGTTCAATTTTTTTTAGTAAATAATAACATCCAAGAGGTGTGCAAGGAATTGAACCTTGGTATCCAGATGAAAGATTACCAACATTCATGGGGTGTAAACCATCAACATCTTTATGTGGTGAAATAGTTTCTATAACATGTTGCTTGTTAATATGTTTTGGGAGTGGCAATTGAACCAAAATTCCTGAAACAGTTTCATCTTTATTAAGTTCTTTAATTTTATCTAAGACTGTTTTTTCATCTACAGTATCGGGATATTTAATAACTTCAGATTTTAAACCAACTTGTGTTGCTGATTTTTCTTTATTTCTTACATAAATCTGACTTGGAGCTAGGTCCCCAATTAGAATAACGGTTAGTCCTGGAACCTTTTTATATTTTTCTTTAAGATTGTTTACTTCTGCTTTCAGTTCTTCTCTTAATTCAGCTGATTGTTTTTTACCGTCTATTAAAATCATGATTATTAAAAAATAAGTGGTGCTATATAGAGTTTCATACACATTTCTACAAACCAGATCAACAAAAGAAGAATGATAGGTGATATATCAAATGCACCAAGGCTCGGCAAAAAACCCCTTATTTTATTAAGTATTGGATCAGTAAGCTTATAAGTAAACTCTAATATTGAATAAACAAATCTATTTGAAGTATTTAAGACATTAAAAGCTATTAACCAGCTAATGACAACGTTAGCGATTACTACATAAGAAAATAATTTTAATAATTGTAAAGCTAAATAAAAAATAGCTATCATTTCTTCTCTACATATACAGAAGTGCTTGGGAAGGCAAAAGATGCTTTATTACCCTCAACAATTTCCTTAACTTTAATTGCCAGTCTTTCTTTAACCAGCAACATTTCACTCCAACTGTTTGTTTTTGTATAACATCTTACATACATATCAATTGAGCTATCAGCAAATTTATCAACCCTAACAGAAACACCAACTTTGGTATTATAATCTTCTGAACTTTTTATAAAATCTTCTATTTCATTTCGTATAGTTTTTAATTGTTCAACGGTAGAGTCATACTGAAGTGTTATGGTCCAACTAATTCTCCAATTTGTAATTTGACTTTTATTGATTACAGCATTCTCTGCAAACTGAAAATTTGGAATAATTGCTAAAGACTTGTCAAATTTTCTTATAACAGTTGATCTAAAACCTATTTTTTCAACTACACCTTCGATTATTCCTTCAACTTCAATCCAATCACCCATTTTAAATCTTTTTTCGACAAGTACTAAAATTCCTGATATTAGATTTTTGAATAAATCCTGCGCTCCTAAAGCAACTGCAACACCAAATAAACCAAGTCCCGCAATAATTGGACCAATTTTAATTCCCCATAACTCTAAAACAGCTGCAGCTCCTAAGATTAAAATTAAAATTTTTAATGATTTAATTATCCAGCCAATTAGTTCTCTAGTTAAAATCTTATCAAATCCACTTAGTATGTAGGAGATTGGCTCAATAATTTGATGAATAATCCAAAAAAGTAAAATTGTAATCAACGTTCTATTTACGTTGTCTAAAAATAACCTCGTATCTTCTGCAAAAGACATATAATAACTTGCAAAAAATACTCCAAGAACAATTGGAAGAAATCTTGCTGGCCCCTCCATTGCCTTAACGAAAGTATCATCAAGTTTATTGGTTGTTCTTTTTGATATTAATTCTAATTTTTTAATAACTAATTTACTTATTAACCCTCTAAAAACTAAGAATATGAAGAATATTCCTAGACCTATTAATATCTCAACAAAGTTTACACCTAAAATTCCCTTTTGCCATACAGACAAAAAAAGTCCTGAAAAATTCTCAAAAACACTCATGGCTAAATTTTATATAGCAAAAACTCTTCTTCACCAGAGTTAAATAGAAAAATTTTTTTCCACTTAATCTCATTTAAAATTGCTGATGCTTTTTCACCCATACACATCAAATTTGTTTCCATCCAACTGTCTAAAAGATCATATTTTTTAAGTAAATTTAATAAACTCTTAGCACTATTTTCTGAGTAGACATAAATTATATCAGGAATTGAAGCTTTTAATTGTGCTCTAAATTCCTCTTTTATTTCTTGAGTTGATGAAACAGTATAGTTAATCAATCTCTTTAAAGAATAACCTTCAGAAATTAAATCCTTATCCAGCCTGCTAGAAACTATTTCACCACTTACGTAAAGAAGTGATCCTTTTTTTTTGTCAAAGTTTTGTATTATTAATTCTCTTAAATTATTTACGTTTCCTTCAGCAGAAATAATATTTTGAAAACCGTTTAACTTTGCTACTTTTTCTGTTGCAGAGCCAACACAAAAACATTTAATTTTTTTATCAACTCTATTTAAATCTAAATTCTTAATTGCATTTGAACTTGTAAATATTATTCCCTTAAATTGGCTATAGTCAGGTTCATCGTATTTAACTGGTAAAACTTTTATTACAGGTAAATGAGAAACTTTATGTCCTAAAGAACTAAATTTTAATATTAATTCTTTACTATCTTCTAATGGTCTTGTTAATAAAATGTGCATTTTACCTTTTATAAGATCCCTTTGACTCTGATTTTAATTTTTCTCCAATCTTAATACTTAAATCTTTAACCATCTTTTTATTCTCACTTTCTTCAACAAAAAATCTTTGTTTGCCATCTACTGAAAAAAGTTCAGCTTTTATATTTATAAGATCTTTATCAATCTTTGCATACACACCAACTGCTGTATCGCAGTCACCCTCGAGTATTTTTAAGATTTTCCTTTCAGCATTTGCAATTATTCTCGTCTGATCATCATTAATTTTTTCTAGGATATTAATTATTTCTTGATCTTTTTCTCTACATTGTATTGCAATAATACCTTGTCCAGCACATGGTATTAACTCTTCAGTATTAAATTCGTTTGTAATTTTATTTGTCAAACCTAAAGCTTCAATGCCAGCTTTAGAAAGTAAAATTGCATCATAATCTCCATTCTCTAATTTCTTTATCCTAGTATCTACATTTCCTCTTATTAATTTATAATCTAGATCTGATCTAATACTTTTTAATTGATATTCTCGTCTGTAAGAAGAAGTGCCTATTATCGAATTAGGTTTAAGATCTTGAAAATTTATATTGTGGTTGCTTATAAAAATTTCATTGGGCGAATTTCTTTTTAAATAAAAATTTGTTATTAGCCCTTCTGTTTCAATCGATGGCATATCTTTTAAAGCATGAACAGCTATGTCAATATTGTTATTAATTAATTCTGTTTCAATTTTTTTTGAAAATAATCCTTTTCCTCCAATGTTTGACAACCTATCCTTTTGGTTTTCATCTCCAGTTGTGACTATATTTTTTGTTTCTATACGGGTCGATGAAACTTTTTTAAGATTGTTTATAACTTTTTTGGTATAAATTTGAGCTAACTGACTTCCTCGAGTACCAATAATAAATTTATCCCTTTTCATAATACTTATTTTTATTACATTCTTATAGTTTAATTGTATTAATTATAAATATTTATGAATGAAAAAAAAATAATCCTTGGAATTGAGACAAGTTGCGATGAAACAGCAGTATCAATCATTGAGGAAGATAAAAAAGGTAAGATAAAAATATTATCTAATGTAGTTTCAAGTCAATTTGATATTCATAAAGAATTTGGAGGCGTGGTTCCTGAGCTTGCAGCACGATCTCATGTTGAAAAAATTGATTTAATTGCAAAAAAAGCAATTAATGAAAGTGGTGTGAATTTAAATGATGTTTCTGCAATTGCTTCAACATCTGGACCGGGCTTAATTGTTTGCCTTACTATTGGTTTAAATTTTGGTAAAGCATTATCTGTATGCTTAAATGTACCTTTTATTGGTGTAAACCATCTTGAAGGTCATGCCTTAAGTCCAAAACTTAGTACAACCTTAGATTTTCCATATTTATTATTATTAATTTCAGGAGGACACACACAATATCTTAGTGTGAATGGACTTGGAAAATATAAAAGATTAGGAACAACGATTGATGATGCTTTAGGGGAAGCATTTGACAAAACTGCAAAAATTTTAGGTATTGAATTTCCAGGAGGACCAAAGTTAGAAAGTTTTGCAAAGCAGGGAGATGCAAATAAATTTAAACTTCCTAAACCGATTATAAATAAAGGTGGATGTAATTTATCGTTTGCAGGTCTTAAAACTGCGATTTTAAGGATATCAAGCACTATAAAATCTAAACAAGAAAAGTATGATCTTGCAGCATCGTTTCAAAAAACAATTGAAGAAATTTTAGAAGTAAAAACACAAATAGCATTTGATGAGTTCAAAAAGACTTGCAAAATAGAAAATAAAACTTTTGTAATAGCTGGAGGCGTTGCTGCCAATAAAGGTATTAGAAAAAATTTAATAAAAGTATGTAAGAAGAATGATTTTAGACCAATTTTCCCAGAACCAAAATTATGTGGAGATAATGCTGCCATGATTGCACTTGTTGGTCTTGAAAAGTATAAAATAAAAAAATTTGATAATTTAAGTCTTCCTGCAAGTCCAAGACTACCACTTGACGAAAAAGCAAAGTTTTTAAAAGGAGCAGGAGTTAGATTATAAATGTCTAAACGATATAGTGGTAAATCATTTAAAGATGCTAGCGTAATGAAAAAAGCTAAACTTACTTTGAAGGAAAAAAGAAAACTTAAAAAAGAAAAGAAAAAAAAAAATTAAATGCAATATTGGTTATTAAAATCTGAACCAGATGTGTGGTCAATTGATCAACAAATAAAAGCTGGAGAAAAAGGAGCTGACTGGGATGGGGTAAGAAATTATCAAGCAGCAAGTAACTTAAAAAAAATGGAAAGAGGAGATCTTTGTTTTTTTTATCATTCTAACATAGGAAAAGAGATAGTTGGTATCGTTGAAGTTATTAAAACGGCATTCATTGATCCAACGGATAAAGAAAAAAGGTTTGTTGCTGTTAAAGTTAAATTTAAAAGTAAGCTTCAAAATCCTGTAACACTTGAAAACATCAAAAAAACTAAGGCTTTGGAGAACTTATCTCTAATTAGACAAAGTAGACTGTCTGTTATGCCTATTGATACTAAAAGCTGGAAAATAATTTTGAAGATGGGTAGAATTAATTAAAAAAAAATTCATGCCTAAGAGAAAAAAAGTTAAAAAAAAAGTAGTCTCTAAAAAACCTAAAGAGACAATTTATAAAACTAAGAAAGAATGGATAAGTAAAGCTACCGTTAATAAATCTCAATATATAAAGAAATATAATGAGTCGATTAAAGACAACGATGGATTTTGGAAAAAAGAAGGAAAAAGAATTAATTGGATCAAGCCTTATAAAAAAATTAAAGATGTTAAATATAGTAAAGATGATGTTCATATCAAATGGTTCTATGATGGTACTTTAAATGCCTCAGCGAATTGCATTGATAGGCATCTTAAAAAAAATGCTAATAAGACTGCAATTATATGGGTAGGAGACGATCCAAAAGTTCAAAAAAAAATTACATATAAAGAACTTCATAAAGAGGTTTCAAAAGCAGCAAATGGATTAAAAAATTTGGGAGTTCAAAAAGGAGATAGGGTAACAATTTATCTTACCATGATACCAGAGCTTGCCTACACAATGCTTGCATGTGCTAGAATAGGTGCAGTTCACTCAATAATATTTGGAGGTTTTTCACCAGATAGTATTTCAGGCAGAATTAATGATTGCGAATCTGATTATGTGATAACTGCAGATGAGGGTGTAAGAGGAGGCAAAACAATCCCTTTAAAATCTATTACAGATGAAGCTTTGCAAAGCTGTCCCAATGTAAAGAAATGTATCGTAGTAAAAAGAACAGGTACCAAAAAAATTGATTGGTTTAATGATCGTGATGTTTGGTATCACAAAATGACAAGTAAAGTGTCAACAAAATGTGAGCCTGAAGAAATGAATGCTGAAGATCCATTATTCATTCTTTACACATCTGGATCAACTGGAAAACCAAAAGGTGTGCTACATACAACTGGTGGATATATAGTTTATGCATCAATGACTCATCAATATATTTTTAATTATAAACCTAAAGATATTTACTGGTGCACTGCTGATATAGGATGGGTTACAGGACACAGTTATATTATTTATGGTCCACTTGCAAATGGAGCAACTACAATTATGTTCGAAGGAATACCTACTTATCCTGATACATCTAGATGGTGGCAAATAGTTGATAAATATAAAGTAAATATCTTCTATACAGCTCCAACAGCAATTAGAGCCTTAATGAGGGAAGGTGATAAACCTGTAAAGAAAACATCCAGAAAAACTTTAAAACTTTTAGGTACTGTTGGTGAACCAATTAACCCTGAGGCTTGGGAATGGTATTATAAAACTGTTGGTGATAGTAGATGCCCAATCGTTGATACATGGTGGCAAACAGAAACAGGTGGAATTTTGATCAGCCCTCAAACTGGTGCCATAGATTTAAAACCTGGTTCAGCAACAAAGCCTTTTTATGGAATTAAACCAGAGATATTGGATAAAGATGGCAAAGTTTTAAAAGGAGAAGCACAGGGTAGACTTTGTATTTCGCAATCGTGGCCTGGACAAATGAGAAGTGTATATGGCGACCATCAAAGATTTATAGATACTTATTTTTCACAATTTGATGGGAAATATTTTACAGGTGATGGATGCAGAAGAGATAAGGATGGATACTATTGGATTACAGGAAGAGTAGATGATGTAATTATTGTTTCAGGACACAATTTAGGTACTGCAGAAATTGAAAGTGCCTTTGTAGCTCATCCAAAAGTTGCTGAAGCAGCAGTAGTTGGATATCCTCATGATATAAAAGGAAACGGACTATACTGTTATGTAACTTTAAATGCTGGAGAGAAAAGCACTCTTGATTTAGAAAGAGATTTAAAACTTTGGGTGAGAAAACAAATTGGTCCAATTGCAACTCCAGACTTAATTCAGTTTGCTCCAGGTCTTCCGAAAACTAGATCTGGAAAAATAATGAGAAGAATTTTAAGAAAAATCGCTGCTAATGAGCATGGTCAGTTAGGAGATACGACCACCTTAGCTGATCCTTCAGTTGTTGAAAGCTTGGTCGATAATAGAAAAAATATCTAGATCTTAATAAGTTTAGAAAACTCTTCCTTAATATTGTCCCATTTTAAAATCATAGAATTAAGAACTATTTTTCTATCTAAAGATTTTAATTCATTAGCAACTGGGGCCCAATTATATAAAGCTAATGCGCTTTCGTTAAATGGCCAAGACTTATAGTAGTCATCCCATTTAATTTGATCTAATCTTTTCTGAAAACTTATCCTCGCTTCATCAACAACGTCCTTAGGCATTCCATTTTCTAATTCTTTGTCCAAGATATTGTTATAGATTTCAGAAGCTTTATTTGTTTCTTTATAATTAAAAAAAACATTTAAATATGAAATTGTATAAAATGACAAATCCTGAAGCGAGATAGCATATATATTCCATTTAGCAGTGTTAATTGATTTTAAAAACGTTTCATCATCAAAATGAAGAACCCATTTAGTGCCCATTCTTGTTTTTAAATAATTATATAAAGTAACTTGTGATACCCATGCTGATTTTTGTTGAATAAATTCTTTCAAATCATCAACATTTTTTATTTTTTTCTTTGGCAAAATACCTTTAAACATTGCAACTAAATAAACTTTGAAATCTTCAAGTTTTATATCTTTTAAGTTGAATCTGTATTTAAGGGCCATTTATCTACTTAATATTTTGATGTATAATGTAAAAATGACACAATATCGAGCGTTTTTAGGGGTTTAAATAAATTTGATTATCGGTATGGTTCTTTATTTAACCTATAGGAGAGAGAAAAAATGTCAAAACAAGAACAACACTGGGAAAAAACCAGGAATTTGCTCTTTATCACATTAGCAATTTGGTTTGTTTTCTCAATTGGCATCTTTCTTTTCGGAGCCGAAATGCAAGAGTCAAACATTAGACCATTTGGATATCCTTTAACGTATTGGTTTACATGTCAGGGATCGCTTGCAATCTTCGTCATTCTCATTTTTTGGTTTGCCGGTCGACAAGAAAAAATAGATGATGAATTTGGTTTCTCTGAAAGAGAGGGTGATCAATGATAAAAGGTAAATTTATAGATAACTTACCTAAAGTCTACGGAATATATACCGGAGGTTTCCTTGTATTTATTATTCTGATGGCTATAGCTGAACAAGCTGGAATGTCTGCAAAATTAATTGGTATCTTTTTTGTTGCCTTTACAGTTTTGATTTATGCTTTAATTGGTTGGTTGTCTAGAACACTTCAAGTTGACGCTTATT